>JALZNB010000117.1 GCA_030857905.1 Actinomycetota bacterium | reverse complement strand
GGCCGGGACGCCGGTTCCGGTGGACATGATCAGGATCGAGACCAGGTCGTGCCAGCCGCCGGGGTAGAACGCCGGGCCCGTGGTCTGCGCACCGAGCGCGGCCAGGGTCAGCGAGGAACCGTTTTGTGAGTCGAGGACGTAGGCGACGGCGTTGTAGTGGAACATCGCGTCATAGGTCTGCGAGATGTTGTCCGGGTCGCCGAAGCCCTGTACGGCCGTCACGATCCCGATGGCGATGGCGGGCAGCATGCCCAGTGCGGCGGCGAGGGTGACCGGGCGGGGATCGGTGATCCGCACTTCCCGGCCGCGCCTGCTCAGGATGAACGACACCACGCCGAGCACCAGCGCGATACCGAACGACACCGCGGCCAGCAACACCGGTGACCAGGCGACGCCGATCTGGTCCGCCACCACTGCGGTGGTGGCGGCCGTGGCGACCACCACGAGGGGCGCGGTTCCCCACGCGACCACGCCGCGCAGGCCCAGTGCGTAGGTGACCAGCAGACCGGGCACCAGCAGCCACGCGACACAGACGAGCGCGACCGGAATGGCCTCGAACCAGGTCATCGACCGTCACACCTCACTGTTGATCACGCGACTCGTGAAGACTCGACCGGATGACGAGCGGGCCTGGCAGATGGTCCCCGTCCCGGCCAGCGCGATTCTAGGGACAGGGCACTGTCGGTCCCCGGTCGGCACGGCCTTGGGTACCCTGGCCAGGCCCGACTGTGCCCGGGTCGCGGGGGGATGCCCGTCGACCGGCGCGGGGCCAACGACTTACGGAGTTCCCGGATGCCACAGTCCCAGCAGGCGCTGCCCAGGGTGAGCGCGATCGTGCTCGCCTGGAAGTCCGAGCCCTGGCTTCGTCGCAGCGTGCAGGCGATCCTCGCCTCCGAGAAGGTCGACGTCGACGTGATCCTCGTCGACAACGGCTGCACCGACGACGACGTCGAGGTGCTCTCCGAGTCCGACGGTGTCACCGTCGTGCGGCCTGGCCGAAATCTCGGCTATTCGGGTGGGAACAACGCCGGTGTCGCGGTGTCCACTGGCGACTATGTGGCGCTGATCAACGGCGACGCCATTGTCGAGCCGGGCACGCTGGCCCGGCTGGTCGACGAACTGGCCAGGCCCGAGGTCGGGATCGCGGCGGGTGCCATCCGCCTCGCCGACGATCCGTCGCTGCTCAACTCCAGCGGCAACATGGTCCACGTGCTCGGCATCAGTTGGGTCGGCGGACTCAACGAGCCGGAGACGCGCACCGCGCCGACCGAGGTCGCGGGGGCGATGGGGGCCGGGCTGGTGACCAGTCGCGCGCACTGGGACCGGCTCGGTGGCTTCTTCGAGCACTACTTCGCCTATCACGAGGACGCCGATCTCTCGATCCGCACGTGGCGCCTCGGCCTGAAGGTGGTGAACGTGCCGGACGCCATCGTGGTGCACCGGTACGAGTTCTCCCGCAACGCCAACAAGTACTACCTGGTCGAGCGCAACCGGTTGATCTTCGTGAGCACGTTGTGGAGCGCGCGGGCACTGCTGTTGCTCAGTCCTGCCCTGCTCGCGCTGGAAGTGGCGATGCTGTTGCTCGCGGTCAAGGAAGGCTGGGCCAGGGACAAGGTGCGGGGCTGGGTGTGGCTCTGGCGCCACCGCGGGGACCTGCGGGAGCGCCGCGCGCTGGTGCGCGCCGCGCAGACCGTGCCGGACTCGGAGTGGATGAAGGTGCTCACTCCGAGGCTCGACACCCCCCTGATCCAGGTCCCCAAGGTGATCCTGAGGCCGCTCAACGCGGTGACGACCGCCTACTGGAAGGTCGTTCGCCGGATCGTCTGACGGGCTACGGCCGCCGGACCGCGACGACGTAGGGCTTCTCCAGGTCTTCTTCGACGTGCCAGACGGCAGGGTCGAACTGAACCCGCAGGAAGTAGCGGCCCGTCACGGCCCAGTCGTCCTTGTAGGAGCGGCTGAACACGAACACGTCGATCGGCCCGAACGCGGTGTTCGCGCTCGCCTCGGTGAACTCGTCCGGGTCCTCGATGCCTGACAGGGTGACGATTTCCTGGTGTCGGTCGTCCCACCGGGCGAGGGAACTCGCCGAGGTGCGGTCGGTGCCCATGTAACCGCGCCAGGGCAGATAAGAGAACAACCGTTCGTCCACCGACATGGTGACCGGCCGGTCGTCTGTGGTGCCGCGGACGCGGGCGACGACGTTTTCGATCTCCTTGACCGGCAGACACCCCCGCCTGCCCTTGACCGGGGCGAAGGTCGGATACGTGCAGTTGGGCAGCGGCTCAAGGTGCGCCCTGGTGGAC
>JALZNB010000090.1 GCA_030857905.1 Actinomycetota bacterium | reverse complement strand
TCGGAATACAGCGGTCGTGCCTTGACCAGGAGTTCCACGCGATCACGCAGAGACTGCTGGACGGCATCGTCGAAGTCCGGTCGCAGCGCGACCGCGATGATGTCGGCGACCTCGGCGAAGTCGGCCGCGTCGAACCCTCGGGTGGCCAGCGCGGGCGTGCCGATGCGCAGGCCGGAGGTGATCATCGGCGGCCGGGGGTCGAACGGCACCGCGTTGCGGTTGACCGTGATGCCGACGGAGTCGAGGCGGTCCTCGGCCTGCTGGCCGTCGAGCTGCGAGTCGACCAGGTCGACCAGCACCAGGTGCACGTCCGTGCCGCCGGTGAGCACCTTGACGCCCGCCTTGGCCGCGTCCGGCTGGGACAGCCGCTCGGCGAGGATCTTGGCGCCTTCGAGCACCCGGCGCTGCCGCTCGGCGAACTCCTCGGTGGCGGCGATCTTGAACGCCACCGCCTTGGCCGCGATGACGTGTTCGAGCGGCCCGCCCTGCTGGCCGGGGAACACCGCGGAGTTGACCTTCTTCGCCAGGTCCTTGGTGCAGAGCACGACACCGCCGCGCGGACCGCCGAGGGTCTTGTGTGTGGTCGTGGTGACCAGGTGCGCGTGCGGGACCGGGTTGGGGTGCAGCCCGGCGGCGACCAGACCGGCGAAGTGGGCCATGTCGACCATCAGCAGCGCGCCGACCGAGTCCGCGATGCGGCGGAACTCGGCGAAGTCGAGCTGACGCGGGTAGGCGGACCACCCCGCGATGATCAGCTTCGGCTGGCTCTCCTGGGCGAGGCGCTCGATCTCGGCCATGTCGACCAGACCGGACTCCTTGTCGACGTGGTAGGCCACGACATTGTAGAGCTTGCCGGAGAAGTTGATCCGCATGCCGTGGGTCAGGTGCCCACCGTGGGCGAGGTCGAGGCCGAGGATGGTGTCGCCCGGGCTGAGCACCGACACCATGGCAGCCGCGTTGGCCTGCGCGCCGGAGTGCGGCTGCACGTTGGCGTGCTCGGCGCCGAAGAGTTCCTTGACCCGGTCGATCGCGAGCTGCTCGATGACGTCGACGTGCTCGCAGCCGCCGTAGTAGCGGCGGCCGGGGTAGCCCTCGGCGTACTTGTTGTTGAGGACCGACCCGTTCGCCTCCAGCACACTGACCGGGGCGAAGTTCTCCGAGGCGATCATCTCCAGAGTGGATTGCTGACGGCGCAGTTCCGCGTCGACCGCCTCGGCGACCTGAGGATCGATCTCGGACAGCGACTGTCCAAACGTGCTCATGCTCAATCCTTCTCAGAGGTCAACGCGTCGTAGGCGGCGACGTCGAGCAGTTCGAGCTCGCCGTCGACCTTGACGCGGAAGAGCCAGCCGTCACCGAACGGGTCGGTGTTGAGCAGCTCGGGGGTGTCCAGTACGGCCTCGTTGATCTCGCTGACCTCGCCGTCGGCGGGCGCGTACAGGTCGCTGACCGACTTGGTCGACTCGATCTCGCCACACGGCTCACCGAGGGTGATCTTGTCGCCGACCGCGGGCAGTTGGACGAAGACCACGTCACCGAGCGCGTCGGCGGCGTACTTGGTGATGCCCACCGTGGCCACGCCGTCGACCAGGTCGACCCACTCGTGCTCTTCGGTGTAACCGAGGTTCTGCGGATTGCTCATCTTCTTCGATCTCCTGGCTCAGGCGGGACGCTGGTAGAAGGGCAGCTTGACGACCTCGACCGGCGTGACCGTGCCTCGGATGTCCACGGCGAGCGCGGTACCCGGCTCGCTGTGCGCGGCGGGCACGTACGCCATGGCGATCGGGTGGCCGAGCGTCGGGGAGAGGGCGCCGCTGGTGACGGTACCGACCTGGGTTCCGGCCTCGTCGACCACGGCGTACCCGTGGCGGGCGGCGCGCTTGCCCGTGCCGACGAGTCCGACGAGAACGTTGGCGTCGCCTTCTGTGACGGCGTCGCGGCGGCGTTCGAGGGCGGCGCGGCCCACGAAGTCCTCGGCCTTCTCGAACTTGACCACCCGGCCGAGACCGGCGTCGAACGGACTGAGCTGGACGCTGAGTTCGTTGCCGTACAACGGCATTCCGGCTTCCAGGCGCAGCGTGTCCCGGCAGGCGAGACCGGCGGGCAGCAGGCCGTGGTCCTTGCCCGCCTCGGTCAGCGCGGCCCAGACCTCGGCGGCGAGCGGGCCGTCGACGTAGAGCTCGAAGCCGTCCTCGCCGGTGTAGCCGGTGCGGGCCAGGATCACGTCGTGGCCCGCGACGGTGGCCGGGACACTGGCGTAGTACTTTAGCGACTCCAGGTCGGCGCCGGTGACCTCGCGGACGATGTTCGCCGAGGTCGGCCCCTGCACGGCGATCAGCGCGATCTCCGCGGAACGGTCGTCGACGACGACGGCGAAGCCCTTGGCCCGCTCCTTGAGTTCGGCGGCCACGGTCGCCGCGTTCGAGGCGTTGGCCACGACCATGAACTTGTCTTCGGAGAACCGGTAGACCACCAGGTCGTCGAGGACACCTCCGTCGGCGTCGCAGATCATCGTGTACCGGGCGCGGCCGGGCTTGACCGAGGACAGGTTGCCCACGAGCGCGTGGTCGGCGGCCTTGCCCGCCTCGGGGCCGGTCAGTTCGATCTCACCCATGTGGCTGAGGTCGAAGATGCCGGACGCCTCGCGGACAGCCCGGTGCTCGGCCAGTTCGCTGCCGTAGCGCAGGGGCATCGCCCAGCCCGCGAAGTCGGTGAACGAGGCACCCAGGGCCTCGTGCACCTGGTGCAGGGGGGAGGGGTTGCTCATGGAAGTTCGATCTCCTTCGGCGCGCTCGGGGACGATGACAGCGGCAGGGTCGCACGCGGGGCGTGCGGGTGCCGTGCTACCGAGCGGTTGTGCGGGGCGTGGGAACGGTGCGGTGTGGCGAAGCGGTGGGACATGGGGAGCTCCTTGGTAGGCGGGACGGGTGGCCCGTCTCGCGCTGGAACTCCCCCTCTGTCATGGCACCTGAGAGCTTCGCCGCCGGAGGGCGGCTTGCACCGTGGGTGAGACGTCGAACGCACGTCTGCTTTCCAGAGTGGCCTGGCCTGGAACGGTAGCTTTACCTGAGAGTTTCCGGGGAGTTTGCTCCTTCGGTGCCCCACAGGCTCGTGGAGGCTCTCCCGTTCCGGCTCGTGCGGCCCGGTATTCGATTGTGGTGTGCTTCGGCCGAGGCTAGTCGAGGCGGAAGCCGAAAGGAAGTTCCAGCCGGTGCGCCGCCAGCAGCGCGGTGTCGGCGAGCAGCTCCCGGGTCGGCCCGTCGGCGACGACGACGCCCGCGTCGATGAGCACGCTGCGTGGGCAGAGCTGGAGCGCGTAGGGCAGGTCGTGGGTGACCATCAACATCGTCCGACCGAGCCCGAGCAGCACCTCGGCGACCTCGCGGCGGGCGACGGGTTCGAGGTTCGCCGATGGCTCGTCGAGCACGAGGATCTCGGGGTCGCAGGCCAGGACCGTGGCCAACGCGACGCGTCTGCGTTGGCCGCCGGAGAGGTGCATGGGTGAGCGGTCGCCGTGCTCGGTCATGCCCACCGCGTCGAGCGCCTGCTGGACGCGGGCGTCGAGCTCTGGTCCGCGCAGGCCGAAGTTGGCCGGACCGAAGGCGACGTCGTCACGAACCGTTGGCATGAACAGCTGATCGTCCGGGTCCTGGAACACGATGCCGACCCTGCGGCGGATCTCGCGCAGGTTCTCCTTGACCACCGGCAGGCCCGCGACCTCGATGCACCCGATACCACCGTCGAGCACGCCGTTGAGGTGCAGGACGAGCGTGGTCTTGCCCGCGCCGTTGGGTCCGAGCACCGCGACCCTCTCCCCCTGCTCGACCCGCAGGTCGACGCCGAACAACGCCTGGTGACCGTCGGGGTAGGCGTAGGCGAGTCGGTGGACGAGCAGCGCGGGGTTCACGCCCATAAGGACACTCCGAGCACGACGACGGCGAGTGCGGCGGGCACCAGGCCCGCCAGCCACGTCGATCGACCGGTCACCGTGGGCAGGGTGTCCGGCATGGCGCCCGCCCAGCCCCGCGACACCATCGCCAGGTGCACGCGTTCCCCTCTCTCGTAGCTGCGGATGAACAGTGTGCCGACCCCACGCGCCGTGGCGGCGACCTGCCACAGGAACCGGGGATCGTGCCCCCGGCAGATGCGCGCGATCCGCATCCGTCGCGCCTCGGCCGCGATGACCTCGAGATACCGCAGCATCAGCGTGGCGATCGTGATGATCATGGCGGGAACCCGCAGCCGCTGCAGCCCGACGATCAACTCACGGGGCGCGGTCGTGGCGGCCAGGGTCAGGGAGACCAACACCCCGAGCGTGCCCTTGACGAAGATGTTCCACCCGGCCAGCGTGCCTTCCTCCGACACACTCACACCGAGCACGTCGACCTGGGGACCGCCGCCGATGAACGGCAGAGCGACCGCCAACACCACGAACGGCACCTCGATCAGTGCCCGCTTCGCCAGCCACCCAGGTGGAATCCGGGCGAGGAGCCATACCCCGGTAAGCACCAGGAAATAGCCACCGAACGCCCAGAACTCCACCCGCCGCGTCGAGACGACACACAGGACGAACACCAACGCGCAGACAACCTTCACCTGCGGTGCCAGGCGGTGCGCCTGCGAGGTCCCAGGTCGATGCAACAGGTGCGTGTGGCCAGCGCCCATCAGCCGTTATTCCTTGGCGGGCCGCCTGCGCAGCACCCAGAACAGCCCACCTGCCACAACGAGGGTGACCACGACACCGACGACACCCGCGACGCCGCTGAGCGCACTATCGCCACCCACGGCGTAGTCGGCGAACGGCCCGGTACCCAACTCGTGCTCGGTGGCGCTCTGCGCGATGCAGTCGCCGTTGAGCTGTTCCCCGGCATCGGTTTCCACGACCTCACAGCCCGCGAGGGTGGCGTGGTCGAGACCGTCGGGATTGGAATCGGCCAAATAGGACACCGCGCCCGCGAGCACGAGTGCGACGAGCAGGAAGCCGAGCAGGAAGCCGTTTCGCTTGCTCATACCGCACTCCCCTCGGTCCGCAGTTCGAGCGGCTTGGCGCTTCCCCGCAGCAGGTGAACCAGATCAGGCCGAACAGCCGCGACCGCGCCAACCGTGAGGGCGGTGATGATGCCCTCGCCGATACCGATCAGGCCGTGCACGCCGACAACCGTGGCTGCCACACCTCCGAGTGAGAACGCGGCGTCTCCCCCAAGCGCGAACTCCAACACGAACCCCAGCGAGGCGATCACCGTGTTGACCAGCGCGGCGATGAACGCCGTGGCCATCAATCCCCCCTTGCTGCGCGTCGCCAACTTCCGCAGCGCGAGCGCGACAGCGAACCCGGCGGCGGTGCCGATGAGCGCCATGTTGGTGATGTTCGCCCCCAGCGCCGTCAGCCCGCCGTCAGCGAAAACCAGCGCCTGAACCAACAACACGATGGAGACACACAGCGCCCCGACCCACGGACCGACCAGGATCGCGGCCAACGCGCCCCCGAGCAGGTGACCACTGACCCCGGGCAACACCGGGAAGTTCAGCATCTGCGTGGCGAACACGAACGCGGCGACCAACCCGGCCATGGGTGCGGTCCGATCATCGAGATCCCGCCGAGCCATCGACCCCGCCACGGCGACACCCACCACGGCGATGCCGAGGAACAAGATCGACACGGGCGTGGTGAGCAGCCCGTCACTCATGTGCATGGCGACCGAGGTGACCACGGCACCTCCCTGTAGGGGACTGGTGAAACGCTAGTTGCCGCAGTGACGCTACCGCCACACCCTTGCAACTGCACAGCCCCGGATGGCCGCATGTGGGC
>JALZNB010000067.1 GCA_030857905.1 Actinomycetota bacterium | reverse complement strand
TGAGCGGGTCGGTCACCACCCGGGACGACGGCGACTATGAGCAGGCCCGCCGGGTCTACAACCACATGATCGACGCGCGGCCGGAGGCAATCGTCCGCTGCGCCAGCGCCCAGGACGCGGCCACGGTGGTGGCCTACGCCCGCGAGACCGGCACCGAGCTGGCCGTACGCGGCGGGGCGCACAGCGTCCCCGGCTTCGGCACCGCCGACGACGCCGTGGTTGCCGACCTGTCCGGCATGCGGTCGGTGTTGGTGGATCCCGAGGCGCGCACCGCCACGGCCGGCGGCGGCGCCACCTGGGGCGACTTCAACGAGGCGACACAGCCGTACGGCCTGGCCACCACCGGCGGGATCATCTCGACGACCGGCGTGGGCGGCCTGACGCTGGGCGGCGGCATCGGCTACCTCGCCAGGGGGTACGGACTGTCGTGCGACAACCTGCTCTCCGCGCAGGTGGCCACGGCCGACGGGCGCCTCGTCACCGCCAACGAGCAGGAGCACCCCGACCTGTTCTGGGCACTGCGCGGCGGCGGCGGCAACTTCGGCGTCGTCACCGAGTTCACCTTCCGACTGCACCCCGTCGGGGACATCTACGGCGGCCCGATGTTCTTCGAGCTGTCCGACGCGGCGGCGGTGCTGGGCTGGTTCCGGGACTTCATCGCCGACGCGCCCCGCGAGTACGGCGGGTTCCCTGCCTTCCAGATCGCGCCGCCGCTGCCGTTCGTGCCCGAGGATCGGGTCGGTGAGCCGTTCGTGGCGGTGGTGTCGTGTTGGACCGGATCGGTGCCCGACGGCGAGCGGGTGATCCAGCGCCTGCGAGAGGTGGCGGCACCCGTCGCCGAGCACGTCGGTGTGATGCCGTATGCGGCGCTGAACTCCGCCTTCGACGCGCTGGTGCCACCCGGGCTCCAGCACTACTGGAAGGCCAGCTTCGCCACCGAGCTCACCGACGCGGCGATCGCGGCCCACGCCGAGCACGGCCCGCGGGTGCCGGTGGTCAACTCCACCGCGCACCTCTACCCGATCAACGGGGCCTGCCACGACGTGGCACCCGACGCCACGGCCTTCGGGCACCGGGACGCCTCGTTCGCCCCCGTCATCGCCGGCATGTGGCCGGACCCGGCCGACAACGTCGCGCACACCGCCTGGGTGCGGGACTACTACGCCGCGATCGCGCCGCACTCCGCGCCCGGCGGCTACGTCAACTTCGCCTCCGCCGACGACCAGCACAAGGTGGCCGACAACTACGGCGCCAACTACCCCCGACTGCAGGAGGTCAAGCGACGCTACGACCCCGACAACCTGTTCCACCTGAACCAGAACATCGCGCCGTAGACGGCGTCAGTGCGGCTGGCCCAGCTGGCCGGCAAGCCGCTTGTGCATGTGCGCGCTGGCCTCGTTGAGCCCGACGATCTCGACGCTCTTGCCGCGCCGGGCGTACTTGGTGGTGACCGCGTCCATCGCCGCGACCGACGAGGCGTCCCAGATGTGTGAGTTGGACATGTCGAACACGACGTTGTCGGGGTCGCCGGCGTAGTCGAACTGGTAGACGAGGTCGTTGCTGGACACGAAGCACACCGGACCGTCGGCGGTGTAGATGCGCGTGCCCCCGTCAGGGTCGAGCACGCTGGTGACCTCGATCAGGTGGGCGACCCGGCGGGCGAACAGGTCGCAGGCAACCAGCACGCCGACTATCACCCCGTACGCGAGGTTGTGGGTCACCACCACGACCGCGACGGTCGACACCATCACGGCGGTCTCGCTGCGCGGCATCGCCTTGAGGGTGGCCGGTTGCACGCTGTGCCAGTCGGAGGTCGACGCCGCCACGATGACCATCACGGCCACCAGGGCTGCCATCGGGATGACTGACACGACGGGCCCGAGGGCGACGACGAGGATCAGCAGCAGCACACCGGCATAGAAGGTCGACAGCCGGGTGCGCGCACCGCTGGCCTTCACGTTGATCATCGTCTGGCCGATCATGGCGCAGCCGCCCATGCCGCCGAAGAGCCCGGTGACGATGTTGGCGACCCCCTGGCCCCACGACTCGCGGGTCTTGTCCGAGTGGGTGTCGGCGATGTCGTCGACGAGCTTGGCGGTCATCAGCGACTCCATCAGCCCGACCAGCGCGACGCCGAAGACGTACGGAGCGATCAGCTGCAGTGTTGCCAGGGTGTACGGCACATCGGGCAGCCCAACGGTCGGCAACGCCGACGGCAGGTCGCCCTGGTCGCCGACGGTCGGCACCACCACCGCGGT
>JALZNB010000048.1 GCA_030857905.1 Actinomycetota bacterium | reverse complement strand
CCCGGGCTTCCGCTTTCCCGAGATGTCCCGGCCGTCCCCCGACGGGCCGAGACACGAGTGGATCTAGGCGTCGCGCTTGCGCGCGACGGCGAGTGCGATCGCGAGCAGGACGAGTGCGAACCCGGCGAAGTAGGCCAGTGCCCACCACGGGCCGATCGTCGGGTCGAACGGCGCGCCCGGGCGAGTGCCACCACCGGTGAGGAAGTGCTGTGCCGTGGTGAACGGCATCCAGCGGTGGATGTCCTCGCCGACCCTGGGGATCAGCGTGACCAGGTTCTCCACCAGGCTGACCTCGATCAGCAGGATGGACAGCGCGCCCGCCGACTGTCGGACCAGAACGCCGACGGCGACCGCGATGACCGCGCCGAACCCGTAGACCAGCCCGGTGCCCGCCACCGTGCGCCACTCGACGCCGGTGTTGAGCGCGAGGTCGGCGCCCGGCTGGATCAGCCCGGCGACGGCCCACGACCCGAAGGCCGCGATCTCACCGATGAACGCCGCCAGCAGCGCGACGACCACGGTCTTGGCCAGCAGTGCGGCCGTCCGGTTCGGGATCGCCTGGAAGGTGACCCTGATGGTGGAGAAGCGGTACTCGGTGGTGACCGCGAGCGCGGCCATCACCAGCACCACCAGCAGACCGAACAGGAACCCGAACTGCGTCTGGTTCACGCCCATGGGGAAGCTGGAGTCCCTGGTGGCGCTCATGATGGCGGCCAGGCCGATGGTCATCCCCAGCGCGAGGGCCGCGCACCACCACGGGGAGCGCGTGGTGAACAGCTTGATCCGCTCGGTGGCCAGCAGCGTTGTCATCAGGCGTCCCGCTTGTTCGCGACCACCAGGGAGATGACCAGCAACAGGATGGCGAACCCGGCGAAGTAGCCGAGCGCGGGCCACGGCGCGATGGTGACGTCGGTGAGCCCTGGGCCCGCCTGGACCGGCCGGTCGGAGAGGTCGGGATTGCCGGTGAGGAAGTGCTGGGCCATGTTGAACGGCATCCAGGGGTGGACTTTCTCGCCGACCTTCGGGATGAGCAGGATCAGGCTCTCGACGAGCTGGCTGTAGATCAGCACGAGCGAGATGGCGCCCGCCGAGTGCCGGACCAGGATGCCGACCGAGACCGCGGCGATCGCGGCAATGGCGAAGACGAGACCGACACCGGCCACCGCCCGCCACTCGTAGGCGGTGTTGATCGCGAGGTCCTGCTCGGGCGACATCAACTTGGCGATGCCCCACGACCCGAACGCCGAGAGCAGGCCGATGATCCCGGCGAGCGCCGCGACGACGACGGTCTTGGCCAGCAGCGCGGCCGTCCGGTTCGGGATCGCCTGGAACGTCGCCCTGATGGTGGAGAACCGGTACTCGGTGGTGATCGCCAGTGCGGCCATCACCATCACCACGACCATGCCGAAGTTCGCGCCGAACTGGGTGGCCGCGATGTTCATCGGGGCGGTCTCGTCCGAGGTGCCCGCCATCAGCGCGGCGAAGCCGATCGTGAGTGCCAGTGCCGCGATGGTGGACCACCACGGTGAGCGGGTGGTGAACAGCTTGATGCGTTCGACTGCCAGAAGAGTCATGTCGTCACTTCCCCACGGTCAGCAGGTCGGTGGCGGCGGGCTCGGACAGCTCGGTGTGGTACTCCACCGAGTCGCCGGTGAGCTGCATGAACGCCTCTTCCAACGAACCGCGCTGTGGGCTCAGCTCGTGCAGGACGGCACCGATGGATGCGGCCAGTTCGCCGATAGCGGCGCACTCCATGCCGGAGACCACCAGCGCTTCGCCCTCGTCGCGAATCGGTACGTCGGCGCGTCCGAGCGCGGTGCGCAGCTCGGCGAGCTGGGGGCTGCGCACGCGGACGCTGTTCTCCGTGGCCTGCGCCACGAAGTCTTCGGTGCTGCTCTGCGAGATCAGCTTGCCCCGGCCGATGACAACGAGTTCCTGTGCGGTCAGCGCCATCTCGGAGAGGAGGTGGCTGGAGATGAAGACCGTCCTGCCCTCGTCGGCGAGGCGGTGCATGAACTTGCGAATCCAGAGGATGCCCTCGGGGTCGAGACCGTTGACCGGCTCGTCGAACAGCAGCACCTGCGGGTCGCCGAGCAGCGCGGCGGCGATGCCGAGGCGTTGGGACATGCCGAGGGAGAAGCTGCCCGCCCGCTTGGCGGCGACGCTGCCGAGACCGACGAGTTCGAGTACCTCGTCCACCCGCTTCGCCGAGATCTTGTTGGACTTGGCCATCCAGCTCAGGTGGGCGCGGGCGGACCGGTTGGGGTGCACCCACTTCGCGTCGAGCAGCGCGCCGACTGTCCGCAGGGGATGGTGCAGGTCCTGGTAGCGCTTGCCGTCGATCAGCGCCGATCCCCCGGTCGGCGAGTCAAGCCCCAGCACCATGCGCATGGTGGTGGATTTCCCGGCGCCGTTGGGGCCGAGGAATCCGGTCACCCGTCCGGTCGGGACGGTGAACGACAGGTTGTCGACGGCGAGCGTCTTCCCATATCGCTTGGTGAGGCCGCGTGCCTCGATCATGGTCTCTCCTCGTGCTTGCTACCCCGGTGCGCCTCGTCCCCCGATGCGCCTTCCCCATTGACCCGTTCATCTTGTTCCCCCGGTCGGGGCACTCGCGTCGTCCTGTGGTCGCGCGTTCGGGTCAACTTCCAGAGGTACGTTCCCGCGTTCGGGTAGTCCTCCGAATCCGTGACCACCCTGAGTGGACCCTGAACCGGGGGCCGGTCCGGCCGGGGTGACATCATTAATGAATGGTGGTTCAATAACACGGTGCCGAGGCCGAAGACCATCACCGACCAGCGCTTGCTCGACGCGGCGGGAGTGGTCATCGCCCGAGGCGGACCGGGGTTCACCCTGGCCCAGGTCGCCGAAGAGGCCGGGGTGGCGGTCGGCACGGTCGCCGGGCGGTTCGGTTCCAAGAGTGGATTGTTGCGCGCACTCACCGTGCACACAACGGCACAGGTGGTGGCCGGGATGCGGGCCGCTGCCGACACCCGACCGGACACTGTGGACGGACTGGTCGCCGTCGCCGTCGCCGCGTACCGCAATCTGGGCGACGCGGAAGCCGCGACGAACAATCTGGGCCAACTCGGCGTCGACCTGCTCGACCCCGACCTGCGGACGCTGCTCGGTGAGCACTACGCGGCGATGGAAGGCGAGCTGCGGCGAGCGTTTCGCGCGGCGGAACCGGCGCTGCCCGGTGCGCCGCCCGAGCGGCTCGCGGCGCGGGTGCTGCTGTCGCTGGCCACGGGAGTGGCGATGGACTGGTCGATCCGACCGAGGGGCCGACTGGCCGATCGCTTGCGGGAAGACGTCGAAGCGGTGCTCACCGGGTGGCGCCGCGCGGAGGAGGAATGATGTCGGGTTCGTTGCGGGGCAAGGTGGCGGTGGTGACCGGCGCGACTCGCGGTTGCGGGCGCGGGATCTCCGTCGAACTGGGGGCGGCGGGGGCCACGGTGTACGTCACCGGGCGCACCACGCGGGAGAGCGCGTCGCCGATGAGGCGACAGGAGACGATCGAGGAGACGGCGGAACTGGTGGACGCCGCGGGCGGCACCGGAATCCCGGTCCGCTGCGACTTCACCGATCCGTCCCAGGTGGACAGTCTGCGCGCGCGGATCGAGGCCGACCACGGCCGGATCGACATCCTGGTCGACGACGTCTGGGGCGGCGACCTGTTCGTCGAGTTCGACACGCCGTTCTGGGAGTCCGATCTGAGCGCCGCGCTCGGCGTGGTGGGCAACGGGCTCGACACCCACCTGATCGCGTTGCACACGCTGCTGCCGCTGGTGGTGGCCAACCCCGGCGGTCTCGTCATCGAGGTCACCGACGGCGACAACGACGACTACCCCGGCCCGGTCGGGATTCCGTATCACCTGGTGAAGTCCGGTGTGCGGGCCATCGGCCGCGCACTCGGCGCCGAACTGCCCAAGCACGGGGCGGTCGGCATGGCGGTGACGCCGGGGTACCTGCGCTCGGAGATGATGTTGGAGACCTACGGTGTCACCGAGGAGAACTGGCGCGACGCCGAACCGCCGGACTACGCGATGTCGGAAACCCCGCGTTACCTCGGTCGCGCGGTCGTCGCGCTGGCCGCCGACCCCGACGTCGCCCGATTCGCCGGGAAGACGATGGCGAGCTGGACGCTGATGCGGGAGTACGGCTTCACCGACGTCGACGGGACCAAGCCCGACTGGGGCCGCTGGTTCGACGAGGTCGTCACCCCGGACGTCGATCGGTCCACAGTGGACGCCTCGAAGTATCGGTAGCTCAGACGTCGCCGGGGCGGACCAGCCCGGTCTCGTAAGCCAGCACCACGGCCTGCACCCGGTCGCGCAGCTCCAGTTTGGACAGCACCCGGCCCACGTGGGTCTTCACCGTCGCCTCGGACAGGAACAGCTTGCGGGCGACCTCGCTGTTGGACAGCCCCTGGGCCATCAGCACCAGCACCTCGCGCTCCCGCTCGGTCAGCACGTCCAGCACCGCCGCGTCCCGCGGTTCGCCGCCGCCGGGTCCGAGGAACCGGTCGAGCAGCCGCCGGGTGACACTCGGCGACACCACCGCGTCGCCGCTGGCCACCGACCGCAGCGCCGAGACGAGGTGGCTCGGCGGGGTGTCCTTGAGCAGGAACCCGCTCGCCCCGCAGCGCAACGCCGACAACGCGTACTCGTCGAGGTCGAAGGTGGTCATCACCAGCACCTTCGACGTGCCGTTCTCGGTGATCACCCTGGTCGCCTCGACCCCGTCGAGGATCGGCATCCGCACGTCCATGAGCACGACGTCCGGGCGCAGCCGCTCGGCGAGTTCGATGGCCGCCCGCCCGTCCCCGGCCTCACCGACGACCTCCATGTCGTCCTGAGCGCCGAGCACCATGCGGAAACCGACCCGCATCAGCTCCTGGTCGTCCACGAGTACAACCCTGATCACGCGGCCCAACGTAGTCCATCTTCCCTGGTCCGGTTACCCGAACGTCACAGGCAGCACGGCCTGTACGCGCCAACCGCCGTCGGTCCGAGGGCCCGCGCGCAGGCTCCCCCCGAACACGATCGCCCGCTCGCGCATCCCGATCAGCCCGTTGCCACCCTCGGTCAACCGCACGGACGTTCCCGGCCCTTTGTCCGTGATGTCCAGTTCGACCCGGTCGCCGACCCGGCGGATGTGGACGGTCGCGGACGCGCCGGGCCCAGCGTGCTTGATGGTGTTCGTCAGCGCTTCCTGGATGATCCGGTAGATGCCGAGACCGACGCCCGCGGGCAGGTCGTCCAGTTGCCCGGTCAGGTCGAGTCGCACCGGTACACCGATCGCCCGCACCCGCTCGGCGAGATCGGCGATCGACTGCGCCCCCGGCTGCGGCGTCCGCTCGGTTTCGCTGTCCTCGCTGCGCAGCACGCCCAGTAGTCGGCGCAGTTCGGTCAGCGCTTCCCTGCCGGTTGACGAGATCGTCTCGATCGCCCGCTCGGCCAACTCCGGCTGCTTGCGCACCGCGAAGGCGGCCCCATCGGCGTGCACCACGATCACGCTCACCGCGTGCGCGACCACGTCGTGCAACTCCCGCGCGATCCGGGCACGCTCGGCACCGACGGCGATCTTCGCCTGCTGGTCGCGCTCGTGCTCCAACAGCGTCAGCCGCCGTTCGACTTCCTGGTGATAGGCCCGGCGCGCCCCGGAGAACTCCCCCCACACCCAGAACAACGCGAAGAGCACCACGATGACGATGGCGGGCAGGATGCCTTCGGGCAGGGTGATGCGCCACACCGCCCACAGCCAGACACCGATGGACAGCCACACGGCGTACAGCGCGGCCTGCCGTCGATTGACGTACACGACGAGCGTGTAAAGCATGATCCCCAACGCGATGTCCACCGGCCGTACGCGCGCGTCACCCATGGACGGGTCGGGTGACGGGCCGTGCGTCAGCAGCTGCGCGAACGCGCCGACAAGAATGATGTAGGCCGCCGCCATCGGGTTGCGCCTGCGGATCACCAGTCCCGCGAGAAGTATCCCTCCGACCAGCAGGAAAATGACCGTGTCGACGCCGCCGGGCATCCTGATCAGCCCCAACATCTCCAGCGCGGCCAGACATGCCGCGATGGCACAGTCCCCGGCCATCGGGTGTGCCTTCATCCACAAGCTCAACCGCCGCACCGACGAAGCGTAGGCAGGACGCGGTCAAGTGCGCGTCCACCTGGCGTCGCACCTCGGGTAGGCCGCGAGGTTGACGGGGTCGACCGATCGCGGGGAGTGGACACACGGGCGCGACCGCGCATGGCACGATTCGGGTCGACCGAGGGGAGGATCGGACTTGACTACCGCGACCGAACAGCAGCACGTCGCCGGGCCGCTGTCCGCGGCGGTCGCGAACCTGTGCCAGCGACTGCAACCGCAGGTGTCGGCGCGGACAGCGGCCGGGTTCCGCGAGGTGCTGCGCAGGCTGTCGGCCCCGTTGCAGGTCGCGGTGGCCGGTCGGATCAAGTCCGGCAAGTCCACCCTGGTCAACGCCCTCATCGGGCGCCGGGTGGCGCCCACGGATGTCGGTGAGTGCACGCGGCTGGTCACCCGGTTCCAGTACGGCACGGTCGACCGGGTCGAGCTGATCTTCTTCGACGGTCGCAAGCAGGTGCTGCCCTTCGATGTCGGCGGCATGATCCCCAACGACCTCGAAGTCGACTTCGACAAGGTCTCGCACCTTGAGGCGTACCTCACCAACGCTGTTCTGCGCGACCTCACCGTCATCGACACCCCAGGTCTCGGCTCACTCGACCTGGCTTCGGTCAAGCGCACCGAACAGCTCCTCGGCGCAGCCAAGCACCGCAAGCCCGGCGCGGAGAGCGACGACGAGGAAGCCGGTGAGGGCTCCGACGACCTCGACGACACCTCCCGCAACGCCGTCGCGGGCGCGGAGGCCGTCCTCTACGTCGTCACCCAGGGCGTGCGGGCCGACGACCAGCAGGCGCTGGCCGCGTTCACCGCGGCGACCGCGAGCCGTGAGGCCGGGCCGGTGAACGCGATCGCCCTGCTCAACAAGGCAGACACGATCACACCGGAGTCGGTCGCGGGCAGCGATGGCGACGTCTGGAAGGCGGCGACGCTGCTCGCCGAGAAGCAGGCCGCGACCCTCAAGCCGAGGGTCGCCGACGTCATCCCGGTGATCGGCCTGCTCGCCGAGTCGGCCGAGTCGGGTGGCTTCACCTCGGCCGACGCCGACGCGCTCAGGGCACTGTCCCGGTTGGACGACATGGTCTGGGAGACCATGCTCATGTCGGCCGACATCTTCACCACCTGGGACTGCGACGTGGCCGCGGGCACCAGGGCCCGGCTGCTGGAGAAGCTCGACCTGTTCGGCGTCCGCACCGCCGTCGACGCGCTGCGCGCGGACCCGGAGCTGACCGCGGGCGCGCTGCGGCGCAAGCTGCTCGACGCGTCGGGTCTGGCCAGGGTGCGGGGCAGGCTCGACGCGGTGTTCCGTGCCAGGGCGGATGGCATCAAGGCGGCCGCCGCGCTGGCCTCGGTCACGGCGCTGGCGCACGCGTCCGGCGATCCGGGCGAGCGCCAACGGGTGCACGATGCCATCGAGGTGCTGCTCGCCAAGCCCGAAGCGCACCAACTGCGTCTGCTCGAAGCGCTCACCCTGGTCACCTCCGGCGCGGTCGCGATGCCGGACGACCTCGCCGAGGAAGTGCTGCGCGTGGGCAGCAGCGGCGAGATCGGTGAGCAGTTGGGCATGAAAGGCCGACCGCACAAGGAACTTTCCGCCTACGCTCTTGAGCGGGCGGGCTGGTGGCGGTCGTTCGCCTCGTTCGGCGCGACCCCCGCGCAGAGCCGGGTCGCGCACGTGGTGCACCGCTCGTACTTCCTGATCTGGCAACAACTTCGCGAACAGGCTGGGTGATCACCAAGTGGCTTCCTGGTTCACGGGCAAGCGCAAGGAAACAGACGAGGACGTGGTCGGCATGGACGCCGTCGCCCCACCGGCCGAGCCCGCCGTCGAGGACTCCACCATCGAGGTGCGGGCCCAGGTGATCGCCGACGCGGTCCAGGCGGGGCCCGCGGTCGAGCAGGCGCCGAGGACTCCGCTGTCCACAACGGAGCTGTCCACTTCGGATGTGAATGGCGAGGAACTCGTGGACGACTTCCGCGTCGAGCCCGTACTGAGCGTGGCGCCGGAGCTGTACGACCAGGCGCTCGACGAGCGCAGGTCACTGGTGGCCCTGTGTCTGTACGCACACGACCGCGCGCGGAGTTCCGGTGTCGCGGAACGGATCGAGGAGGGGTTGGCCTCGGTCGGCGTCACGGCGTTGCGGCCGGACGGCGACCGGTTCGACCCGTCGGTGCACGAGGCGGGCGGCACGGTCGGCACCGAGGACGTCGCGCTCGACGGCACTGTCGCCGAGACCGAGGTCGTCGGCTTCGGCGACCGGGGTCAGGTGCTGCGCCCGCCGATCGTCACCGTGTACACGGTCAAGGCGATCACCGCGTGACCCAACCCCAGCCGCTGTCGCTGCCCAAGCAGGTCGCGCAGGCCAGGGAGAAGCTGCTCGTCCTGTTGAAGGACGCCGAGCCGGACGCGGCGCGATGGGTCGAGGAGATCAGGAACCGGCGCCGGAAGAAGCCGTCGATCGTGGTCGTCGGCGAGACGAACCGCGGCAAGAGTTCGCTGGTCAACGCCCTGATCGAGACTCCGGGGTTGTCCCCGGTCGACGCCGACGTGGCCACGGCGACCTATCTGGTCTTCGGGCACGCCGCCGAGTGGGAGGCGCGCGCCTGCTATCCGGGGCAGCTCGCCCCGGTCCCGGTCGACATCGCCAAGTTGATCAACTGGGTGTCGGCGTCGCACGAGCTGCCCGACGGCGAACTGCCGCCGCGCTACGTCGAGGTCGACGGCCCGGTGTCGATGCTGGAGAAACTGATCATCGTCGACACCCCCGGTGTGGGTGGTCTCGATTCGGTGCACGGCGAACTGGCCATCGAGGCCGCCGTGTCCGCGACCGCGTTGCTGTTCGTCGTCGACGCGTCAGCGCCGTTCACCATCGGCGAGCTGACCTTCCTCGCCAACATCGGCGAGCGGGTGGAGACGGTCGTCTTCGCACTGTCCAAAGTGGACCAGTACCGCGGCTGGCGTGAGGTGCTGGAGGCCAACCAGGCACTGCTCGCCGAACACGCCCCTCGGTTCGCGGGAGCCATGTTCCACCCCGTGTCCTCGCGCATGTTCGACATGGCGGGCAAAGCGCCCAACGCCGAGGCCGCCGAGATGATCAAGGAACGCTCCGGCGTGCCAGGGCTGCAGAAGGCGCTGCAATCGCTGCTGGTCGGCCGATCGGCGATGCTCGCCGAAGCCAACACGTTGCGTGCGCTGTCATCGGCGCTCGGTGAGTTGAAGGTCAAACTCGACAACGAGCGCCGCGCGCTGACCACCGGCGAGGCCGAGGCCGAGGCGCTGCGCGGGCGCAAGGACGAGCTGACGACCGAACGTCGTTCGTCGACGAAGGCTTGGCAGGTCAAGCTGCGCAGCGAGATCCAGCGCGCCCGGCTGGAGAACGCGCACGAGGTCAGTCGCGAGGTCCGCGACATGCAGTCGTGGTTTCGGCAGGCCATCGACGCCGCCGACCGCGACAAGCTCAAGGAACTGCCCGGTCAGGTCGACGCGGCGATCCAGATGGTGTCCGGCCGGATCAGCCAGACCGTCAGCAGGCGACTCAACCAGGTCGCCGAGGTCGCGCTCGCCGAACTGTTCAGCGCGGACGAGCTGGCGGTCATCCGCTCGCAGTTCGCCCGCTCCGGCCAATCCCAGGTGATCATCCGACCAGCCGAGAAGCGCACGCCGACCGCCGAGGACAAGTTGTTGGTCTTCATGGGCGTCTCCGGCGGGTTCGGCGCGGGCAAGATGGCCATGCTGCCGTTCGCGGGCGCGGCGATCGCCGCGCCGATCCTGCTCATCCCGACCGTCGTCATCGGTCTCGGCGCGGGCTGGTGGATCGCGCGCACCCGCAAGCACACCGCGGACAAGGCGCACATGAAGCAATGGCTCAACGAGGCCATCGCCGACGCCCGGTCCACACTGGATCAACTGGTGTCCGAACAGTTGATCGCCGTGGAGTCCGAGCTGTCGCTCGCTCTCGACGAAGCGCTCGGCAAGCGGATCGCGGGCATCGAGGAACAGCTGCGCGAGGTGGACAAGGCATTACGACTTGACGTGAGTGAGCGTCAGAAGCTGGTCACCGTGGTAAACAAGCGCCTGACCGACGTGGTCGCCGGGCTCGACCGGTCGGAGAAGCTGCTGGCCAGCATCCGGTCGGTGCGCGACAAAGCCTGACAGGGCCGAGAAAATACCTGGGTAACGCTGGGAACCGGGACGGCGACGCGTCAGTCATACCCGCAACCGAATGATGAAAATCCCGCAAGGGAACAGTAAGGGGGCACCCGTGTACGTGGACGAGACCGGTGGAGCCGACGTCGATACCGCTGACACCTCGGCAGACGACGCGGGCCACGACGAACTCACCGTCGAGGTCGGCGGCGAGGAGTACGAGGTCGAGGAAAACTACGACTACGACAAGGACGGTGCCAACGACACCGCCGTCGTGCAGACCGATGACGGCTACATGGCCTTCACCGACACCGATGGCGACGGCACCGCCGACACCATGCACGAGCTCGACCAGGACGGCAACGTCGTCACCACGGCCGAGTACGACGAGAGCAGCGGCGAGTGGGCGGAGGCCGACCCCACCTCGGTCGAGAACCCGTCCGGCGATGGCGCGGACGACAGTGGCAGCTCCTCCAAGGACACCGGCGGTTCGTCCACGGACGCGAGTGACACCGGTTCGTCCTCGGACACCGATGACAAGAAGGCGACCGACGCCGCGAACGTCGACGACACCACGGGTGCCGGTGCGGACGATTCCGCCGACGACACCAGCTCGACGTCGACCAGCGGTGACGACATCACGGTCGACACCAAGAGCGGTGACATCAACGCCGGTGAGGCCGAGTACGACTCCGACGGTGACGGCACCAACGACACCGCCGTCGTGACCGACGACGAGGGCACCACCTACGCGTTCACCGACTCCGACGGCGACGGCGACGCCGACCAGGCCATCGTGATCGAGGCCGACGGTGACGTGACCGTCGCCGAGAACACCGGCGAAGACGAGTGGACCACGGTCGAGACCGGCCAGATCAGCGCGGACGGCAGCTACGAGTCCGACAGCGGCACCGGTTCCGGCCCGGAGAGCAAGGACAGCGGCTCCGACGCCGTCTGGCAGGGCTGATCGGCCCAACGCGCCTGTTCGACAAAAGATCCCGGCCCGCGCAGGTGGGCCGGGATCTTTTGTCGTTTCGACCAGCCCTGACCAGCGAAGTCCTGGTGGGGAAGGTCACCCATACCGGCACTGTTCGATTAACGAACGCCGTTTTGTCCGAATTTTGCCCGCGCATTTGGGTGCTGAATCGATTCCCTTATCGGTCTTGTGAGGGAACCGACAGGACATAAGTCCGTCACCCGCGAGTCACTTCGCTAGCCTCGTGGCATTCCCTTAGGTGAAGGACCCGTCCGATCCGGGCGGGAGAACAGTCATTCGATGAGGACGTCGATGTCCCCGGTCACGGGGTTCGTGGACGTCCTGGTCGGCATTTGGTCGTTCAGGAGACGAGGCGGAGATGACGGCAGTGACAATCCCTGGCGTTGACCAGACACCGACGACGCACACCGAGCTTGTGGCGTGGGTGCGCGAGGTGGCCGAACTGACCGCTCCAGACCGCGTGGTGTGGGTGGACGGCTCCGAGGAGGAATGGACCCGGCTGACCGACAAGCTGGTCGAGGCGGGCACGTTCACCCGCCTGGCCAAGAAACCCAACTCCTTCCACGCCGCGTCCGATCCCAACGACGTGGCGCGGGTCGAGGAGCGGACCTACATCTGTTCGCTGGACCCGGCCGACTGCGGTCCGACGAACAACTGGATGGACCCGGCCGAGATGAAGGCCGTGATGACCGAGCTGTACCGGGGCTCGATGCGTGGCCGCACGATGTATGTGATCCCGTTCTGCATGGGCCCGCTCGACGCGGACAAGCCCATGCTCGGCGTGGAGATCACCGACTCGGAGTACGTCGTGGTCTCGATGCGGATCATGACCCGGATGGGCACCCAGGCCCTTGAGCGCTTCGTCGACGCCGACGGCACCGAGCGCGAGTTCGTGTCCGCGCTGCACTCCATCGGCGCCCCGCTCGACGCGGGCCAGGACGACGTCGCGTGGCCGTGCAACGACACCAAGTACATCACCCACTTCCCCGAAGAGCGGATGATCTGGAGCTACGGCTCCGGCTACGGCGGCAACGCCCTGCTCGGCAAGAAGTGCTACTCGCTGCGCATCGCCTCGGTCATGGGGCGCGACGAGGGCTGGCTGGCCGAGCACATGCTCATCCTGAAGCTGACCTCCCCCGAGGAGAAGGTCTACTTCGTCGCCGCCGCGTTCCCCAGTGCCTGTGGCAAGACCAACCTCGCGATGCTCGACCCGACGATTCCGGGGTGGAAGGTCGAGACCATCGGCGACGACATCGCCTGGATGCGTTTCGGCGAGGACGGCCGCCTCTACGCGGTGAACCCGGAGAACGGTTTCTTCGGCGTCGCCCCCGGCACCGACTACCACACCAACCCGAACGCGATGCGCACCATCGCCAAGGGCAACTCGCTGTTCACCAACGTCGCGCTCACCGACGACGGCGACATCTGGTGGGAGGGCATGGGCGAGCCGCCCGCGCACCTCACCTCGTGGAAGAACCAGGACTGGACCCCGGAGTCCGATGTGCCCAGTGCGCACCCGAACTCCCGCTACTGCACGCCGATCGAGCAGTGCGACACCAAGGCTCCCGAGTGGAACGACCCCAAGGGCGTGCCCATCTCGGCGATCTTCTTCGGTGGCCGCCGCGCCACCACGATCCCGCTGGTGACCGAGTCCCGCGACTGGCAGCACGGCACCTTCATGGGGGCCACGCTGTCGAGCGAGACCACCGCGGCCGCAGTCGGCAAGACCGGGGTCGTGCGCCGCGACCCGATGGCGATGCTGCCGTTCATCGGCTACCACGCCGCCGACTACTTCCGGCACTGGATCGAGACGGGCAAGAGCGCGGACGCGGAGAAGCTGCCGAAGATCTTCTACGTCAACTGGTTCCGCCGCGGCGACGACAAGCGCTTCCTGTGGCCTGGATTCGGTGAAAACTCCCGCGTGCTGAAGTGGGCCATCGAGCGCCTTGAGGGCAAGGCGGCCGCGGTGGAGACCCCGATCGGCTGGGTCCCGACCGTGGACAACCTCGACCTCTCCGGTCTCGACGGCGACCGCACCGACATCGAGGCGGCCCTCTCGGTCGACCTCGACGAGTGGCGTGCCGAGATCCCGCTGATCGAGGAATGGTTCGACAAGATCGGCGACAAGCTCCCCACGCCGCTGCGCGACGAACTCGAGTCGCTCAAGCAGCGTTTGGGCTGATACCGGCCAGTAGTAGCGATACCGCCATAGACGAAGGGCGGCCGCTCGGATCCTCCCCCGGACCCGAGCGGTCGCCCTCCGTTTGTCTACACCTCGCGTGTGGTCCAGTGCCCGGCAGCCCTCGATTGGCGCCCCAGCCACTTGCAAAGCTGGGATGACCCCATGTCCAAGCCTCGGAAAACCCCGCCGTGAGATAAACGGGCCATAACGGCACTACGGCCGCCCGTGACCAGGCACCCGAATGCGCGTCCTTCGCGGCGATACTCGGCACTGTCCACATAGCCCCGGGTCAGCGGCAATCCAAGGTCGTACCCGCGTGAACCCCCGCACCTCCCCCGGAACAACTACCGTCGTCGCACAGCGGTGGCGAGGTGGCGACGCGAGGTGGAGAAGATGACCGGTTCAACCCGATGGCATTGGCACTTGTCCGGTTACGACGAGCGCGTCCACGCCTTTCCCGCCGACGAACCGCCCGCCAGTTTCGTCGAGGCCGCGTGCGCGCACAACGTCCCCTTCGGACGGATCACCCGTTCCCACGAAGGCCGCCGCTGCCTGCCCTGCCTTCTGATAATCGGCGATCGTCTCGCCACCACGCGTGACTCCGGCGGACCGTCCCCACGGGCCTGTGGGTAGTGATCGTCCACTTGAGCTGCATTCAAGCCGAGTTATCCACAACCTGTGGACAAGGTTGTGCACAGGTTGTGGATTCGTGCGCAAGTTGTGTTCATCTTTTTCAGTGACGCAGGCCGCTTAACACCTTAAGGTTTCCCGGCAACACACCGACGTCGAGTGAGGTACGACCATGGCACCACCCGGGAAGTCGAGTTCCAGCTTGCGCTGGAGCAACTGGAACCTGTTACTCGTGGTTCCGATCGTCTGGCTGTTCACCCCGATTTTCAATCGCACCGGTCCCGAGCTGTTCGGGATGCCCTTCTTCTACTGGTTCCAATTCGCCGGGATTCTGGCAGGCGTGCTGAGCACGTCGATCGTGTTCTTCATGACCAAGGACGAACCGACACCACTGACCGCGACTCCCACCTCTGACGTCGACGACCTGGATGAGGGGAACGCGCGATGAACGGCATCCAGTGGACCGAGATGATCGTTTTCGGCCTGCTTTTCGGCGTGGTGACCGTCATGGGCTTCGTCGCGGCCAAGTGGAAGGCGGGCGACACCCTCGACCATCTCGACGAATGGGGGCTCGGCGGGCGCAAGTTCGGCTCGTGGATCACCTGGTTCCTGATCGGTGGTGACCTCTACACCGCCTACACCTTCGTCGCGGTCCCGGCGCTGATGTTCAGCGCGGGCGCGGCGGGCTTCTTCGCCCTGCCCTACACCGTCGTGGTCTACCCGCTGGTCTTCATGCCGCTGCTGCGCATGTGGTCGGTCTCGCGAGTGCACGGCTACGTCACCCCGGCCGACTTCGTTCGCGGCCGCTACGGCTCGTCGGCGTTGGCGCTGTTGGTCGCGATCACCGGCATCGTGGCGACGATGCCCTACATCGCGCTGCAGCTCGTCGGTCTCGAAGCGGTGCTGCGGACGCTGGGCTTCAACGGTTCCGGCATCGTCGGTCACCTGCCGCTGCTGATCGCGTTCATCATCCTGGCGGTCTACACCTACCAGTCCGGCCTGCGCGCGCCCGCGCTCATCGCCTTCGTCAAGGACATCCTGATCTACATCGTGATCATCGTCGCGGTGATCTACCTGCCGATCAAGCTCGGTGGCTGGTCGGAGATCTTCGGTGCCGCCCAGGACAAGTTCGCCGCGAGTCCCGCGCCGAACGACGGCATCCTGCTCAACGCCAACAACCAGCTCCAGTACGCGACGCTCGCCCTCGGGTCGGCGTTGGCGCTGTTCCTCTACCCGCACTCGATCACCGGCGTGCTCGCCTCCGGCGGGCGCAAGGTGATCAAGCGCAACATGTCGGCGCTGCCCGCGTACTCGCTGCTGCTCGGTCTGCTCGCGCTGCTCGGCTTCATGGCGATCGCCGCCGGAACCAAGCCGATCAAGAACGAGGCGACCGGCAACCTCGACACGAACACCATCGTGCCGAAGCTGTTCGACGACATGTTCCCGTCCTGGTTCACCGGAATCGCCTTCGCCGCCATCGGCATCGGCGCGCTGGTGCCCGCCGCGATCATGTCGATCGCCGCGGCGAACCTGTGGACGCGCAACATCTACAAGGAGTACATCCGCAAGGACGCCTCCCCCAAGCAGGAGGCGACGCAGGCCAAGCGGGCGTCGCTGATCGTGAAGTTCGGCGCGGTCGCGTTCATCCTGTTCATCGACCCGCAGTTCTCCATCGACCTGCAACTCATCGGTGGTGTGATGATCTTGCAGACGTTGCCCGCGGTGGCCATCGCGCTCTACACCCGCTGGTTCCACATCTGGGGTCTGATCGCGGGGTGGGCCGTCGGCATGGCGTGGGGCATGTGGATGCTCTACAACATCGGCAGCGCGGACGGGAAGCGTGCGCACTTCGGCGGTTCGGCGTTGAAACTCGACGCGCTGAGCCTGTTCGGATGGCACCCGTTCTCCGGGTCGACCATGACGATCTACGTCGGTGTCCTCGCGCTGGCGGCGAACCTGATCGTCGCGGTGATCGTCACGCTGATCGCGCGCAAGATGCGCGCCTTCAACGGCACCGACCAGACCAGCCCGATCGACTACCACGTCGACGAGGGTGACAAGAAGGTCAAGGCAATCGCCGGGCATTGACGATGACCGGTGGCCACGCTCGCGTGGCCACCGGTTTCACCGTCGTCTGGTCACGATCAGTGTCGCCAGGACGAGTGCGCCGAGGAACGTGGGCAGCGGACCGGCCAGCACGGCGACCAGCACGAGGGTGCCGAGACCTCCTGCGACCATCAGCAGGACGTGGCGCAGCGTGGGTGCCCAGCCGCCGAAGGCCCGCTCGGCCGCGAGCATCAACCGCTCGCCGACGGCGCGTCGCCGGGGCGGGCGGCGCGGTCGCACGATCGGTTTCGCGACGGTGGCAGGCGCACGGTCGAGGCTGAAATCGAGGGTGCGGCGGGTGGACTGCGGTCCGGTCACGGCCACTGCGACGGGCTCCTTTGCTCTGCCGATTGGTCCAGTGTCCCGGTATGAACTCGTCGAACTGGCGCTAACTGGGTAGCAAACGATAAGCGGAGCGTGTTCAGTGGCAAGCGGCTCACTGTGATTGCTCTCACCTAACGGGTGATCTGACGACCACGCGCTACGGTGAATGGCCCATGTCTCGAGCCGCGTGGGACTGTTGGCCTGAACGGGTGGAATCGCCGATTCCGCTGGTGTCCTGGGATTTTCGCCCGACCAGCGCGGCCGCCCCCACGATCCCGGCGTCTCCGCCC
>JALZNB010000580.1 GCA_030857905.1 Actinomycetota bacterium | reverse complement strand
TCTTGTTGACCTGGGTGTTGAATTCTTTCTCCCAGTCGAGGAGGTCGCGGCAGGCGGGTTTCCTGATGGGGGTGATCATGCGGTTTCCGATGTATCCCTTGTCGCCGATCCAGTTGGCCGGGTCGCCGGGGGCCGCGAGGGGATCAGGACATTACGATGACGTTGAACCGCAAGGATGCCCGAAGCCAACAGAAGAACCTGCGGACAGAGCTGATCGGGGACGCTCTGCGCAAGTACCGGATAGGCCTGGGTATGACGCAGGCTCAGGCCGGTATGCGGAATCGGGGGTGTTGCCCACGAAACTCACCAGGTTGGAGAACGGCGAGCGGACGCCGCAGATCGAGGACGTGGCCGCGTTGCTGGCCGTCTACCGGGTCACCGGGCCTGAGCGGGATGAAATTTTGGCTCTCACCCGTGCTTCGGTACGAGGTGGTCTCTGGCAGCCGCACGGTACGCCGCACAAGGAGCAGGCGAGTTCCCTGCAGCGGTTGGAAGCGAGGGCCACCGTGCTGGTCAGCTACGAGTTGGTACTCGTTCCGGGATTGCTGCAGACCGTTCCCTATGCCCAGACGATGATGAGCGAGATCGGAAAGTTGACCGACCAGGAAGAGATCGAACGCCGCGTGGCGGACCGGATTCAGCGGCAAGCGGTGCTGCACAAGCAGGGTGCGCCACACCTGTTCGCGATCATCCCTGAAACAGTCCTGCGCACGGCCATCGGCGGTCGAGAGGTGATGCATGACCAACTTCGCTACCTGATCGAAGCTGGTACTCGCAAAAACGTCACGATCCGGGTGATTCCAGAATCGATGCATGGCCATCCTGGATTTGATGGCCAGTTCTTGCGGATTCAGTTCGCGCACAGGAAGTCCGTCGTCTTCCTTTCAATGCGAACTTCCAGCCTGTTCGTGGAAGACGAAGACGAGGTGGCGGTCTACGATCGGGTCATCGCCGACCTGCTCCGCCGCGCCCTGCCAGAGGACGAGTCACTGGAGCGGATCGGCGCCCTGGCCGACGAACTTTACTCGGAAGCGAGCCTAGAATGATCGATCGCAACCTCGACTGGCGTAAGAGCAGCTTCAGCGGCGCGACTGGAGGCAACTGCGTCGAACTCGCTTGGCGGAAGAGCAGTTTCAGCGGGGCAACTGACGGGAACTGCGTCGAGATCGCCCATGAGGCCGAGGGGTTTGCCGTGCGGGATTCCAAGAACCCGGACGGCCCGATCCTCTCCTTCGCTCAGAAGCGGTTGAGCGGGCTGCCTTCGATCGTGAGGGCCACGGCGATCACCAGTACGCCGAGCAGCGTGTAGGTCAACACGTCGATCGCCCGCGATCTGATGGCGATCAGTCCTGCCTGCTCGTCGCGGAGCAGTACGCGCAGTCCCGCCGCGAGCAGCAGGGCGAGGCCGATCCACACCGAGCCCTCGCGCCAGTGATCCATCAGAATCCGCACCAGGCCGACCACGACAACAGTCATGACCAGCGCGAACGGCAGATGTATCAGCGCGGGGTGCTTGCCGCCGCGCTGGGAACCCTCGGTCACGCCCGGAGGTTCCGCTCGGCGGCTTCGACCGTGTTGCGCAGCAGCATCGCGATGGTCATCGGGCCGACGCCGCCGGGCATCGGGGCCAGGTAGGCCGCGACCTCGCGCACGTCCGGGTGGACGTCACCGACGAGTCCGTTGTCGGTGCGGGTGACGCCGACGTCGAGTACGGCCGCGCCCGGTTTGATCATGTCGGCGGTGATCAGGCCCGCGTTGCCCGCAGCGGCGACGACGATGTCCGCGCGCCTGACCTCGGCGGCGAGATCCTTGGTTCCGGTGTGGCACAACGTGACCGTGGCGTTCTCGCTGCGCCTGGTCAGCAGCAGGCCCAGCGGCCTGCCGACTGTGACGCCACGGCCGACGACCGTCACGCGGGCGCCCGCGATGGGCACGTTGTAGCGGCGCAACAGTTCCACGATGCCGACCGGTGTACACGGCAGCGGCCCCGAGTCGCCCAGCACGAGCTTGCCGAGGCTTACCGGGTGCAGGCCGTCGGAGTCTTTCGCCGGGTCGATGCGTTCCAGCACACGACCGGCGTCGAGGTGGCCAGGAAGCGGGAGCTGAACCAGGTAGCCGGTGCAGTCCTTGTTGTCGTTCAGCTCGTCGATGACCGCTTCCAGCTCGGCCTGGGTGGTCTCGGCGGGCAGGTCTCTGCGGATCGAGTTGAGACCGATCTTCTTGCAGAAGTTGTGCTTGCTGCGGACGTAGGACTGCGAGCCCGCGTCGTCGCCGACGAGCACGGTCCCGAGCCCTGGCACGACGCCGCGCTCGGCGAGGGCCTCGACCCGGCCGCGCAGCTCGTCGAGAATCGCGTCGCGGGTGGCCTTGCCATCAAGAATCGTCGCGGTCACGCGTTCATTCTCGCACCGACCGCGCGGGCACGGCCGCTACCCCCGCGGCGACGAGCGTGACCGCGACGCCGACCACTGTGGTCACGTGGATGCCCTGGCCCGCGGCGGGCGCGACCAGGTCCAGCAGGACAGCGCCGAGCAACTGTCCGGCCACCGCGCACAAACCGACCAGCAGTACGCCGATGACACGTACCGCGTAGACCGCCGCGCTGATCCCGATGACGCCCACCACGCCGCCGAGATAGAGCCACCATTCGCCCGGCAGCGCGTTGGGGAATCCCCGCACCGCACTGTCCACAATGCACGCGAGCAGCAACGCCATCGTGCCGATCGCGAAGTTGAGCATCGAGGCGAACGCGACACTGCCGCTCGCCTGCCGGACGCGTCCGTTGACGGCCTGCTGCCAGCCGAGCCCGACGCCGCTGACGGCCGGGATGAGGGCCAGCCACAAGTGCTCGGGCGAGCCGAACTCGTCCGAGACCGCGATGCCGACCGCGATCACCGCGAGCGTGGCGCCGATGGCGCGTGGCCCGGTGATGGGTTGGGCGGCGCCGGGGCCGATGCCCGCCCGGTCGACCACGAGGCTGCTGACGACCTGGCCCGCGACGACGGCGACCGTGAAGACCGCCACACCGAGGATGGTGACGGTCAGGCCCTGGGACGTGACGTAGAACGCACCTGCCACGCCGCCGAGGCACTGCCACGGTCTGAGTGTGCGGTTACGCACACTCGTGGCGAATTCACCGGCCGCCGCGCGCGGACCTGGGATGGCGAGGACGGCACCGCCCAGGATCGTCAGGCCGATGAGGAACGAGATCAGCGCGGCGAACAGGCCGTCGCCGAGGACGTTGCCAAGCTGGCCGTTGATCCGGGCCTGGATCGCGAGCGCGGCCCCGCCGACCATCGCGACCAGGGCACCGACGGCGCGCATCAGATCCAGCGATGCCGCACGGCGTGCACGGCGAGTTGGAAGCGCGAGGTGGAACCGGCGTGGTCCATGAGTCGTTGGAGATGACGGAATACTGTGCGCCTGCTCACGCCGAGCTGGCGGGCGATGGAATCGTCGTTGGCGCCCGCGGCGAGCAGA
>JALZNB010000575.1 GCA_030857905.1 Actinomycetota bacterium | reverse complement strand
GCCGCCTCGCCGCACACCTCGAAGCCGTCTTCGGTTTCGAGAAGCAACCTGAAGCCCGCGCGCACCAGCGCCTGATCGTCGGCGAGTACGACGCGGATCATCGGCGGGTCACCGGTAGTTCGGCGTGGAACCGCGGGCCCGCCTCGATGGTGAGTGTGCCGCCGACGGTCTCCACCCGCTCGCGCATGCCACGTAGTCCGTTGCCTTCGATGATGCCCTCCGGCGAATCTCCGTCATCGCAGATGACAACGTCGAGCAGGCCGTCGCGGCGGGTGTACCGGACGGTGATCGTGGTGGCGCCGGAGGCGTGGCGCACGGCGTTGGTGACGCACTCCTGCACGATGCGAAACGCCGTGGCGTCGACGTCCGGCGGCAGTGTGCCGGGATCGCCGTGCACGTCGAGGCGCAGGCCACCGGTGGCGAGGTCGGGAACGCGGGCCAGACCGTTGCCCATCTCGCCGGTGCGCAGCAGGTCGAGGGTGGAACGCAGTTCGGTCAACGCGTCGCGGCTGGCGTCCTTGATGGCGAGCAGCGCCTGTTTGGCTTCCTCGGGTCGCCGATCGGCGACGTGCGCGCCGACCCCGGCCTGCACGTTGATCATGGCGAGACTATGCGCGACGACGTCGTGGACATCGCGCGCGACCCGTAGTCGGGCTTCCTCGTCGCGGCGACGCAGTTCTTCCTGTGCCTGCGCTCGACGGGCGCGAATGGCCGCGCCCACGCCAACCACCGCGGCGACCCACACCGCGGTGCCCATGGACCGAAAGTCCTGGTAGAGCGTGAAATCGACGCCCACGAGGACCGCTGTGGCCGCCGCACCCGCGATGGCAGCGGTCAACGGCCCGGACAAGGTCGCGAGAGTGAACAGCGCGATGGTCAGCGACAGGATCGCCGGGCCGGGCGGGTACCCGGAGCGGTAATACGAGATCACCATCGCCGCCGAGACGAGAAAGGTGATCAGCGGAAACCTGTTGCGCCACAACAGCGGCACGACCCCGGCGGCAAGCCATCCGTAGCCGAGAACGTCGAGCGGCCGCACGTTGGGCAGATGGAAACCCGCGAGCGTGGTCCCGCCGAGCACGACGACGGCCACAGCCGCTGCCACCACGATGTCTCGACGCCTCACCTGTCCAAAACTACTGGACAGGGCGTACGTCACGGCTCCCGTCTCGCGGCTACGTCGAACGACGTACGTGCAACGCGAAAGGTGGGTATGACCGGATACATGGCTCTGTTGCGCGAAGCGTTCCCGCGCAGCGGCGACACGGGTAGTTATCCACAGGACTTATCCACAATGTGCACAAATGTTCGAATGACCGTCAGGTAGGTTGACCAGGTGTTCACCACCAGACCTGAACTCGTCGGCACCTACGGCATGGTCGCCTCCACGCACTGGCTGGCCTCGGCGACCGGGATGGCCGTGCTGGAGGACGGCGGCAACGCCTTCGACGCGGCCGTGGCCGCCGGATTCGTCCTCCAGGTGGTCGAGCCGCACCTGAACGGTCCCGGCGGAGAAGTGCCCGCGGTGTTCACCACGGCGGACGACCCGACCCCACGTGTCCTTTGTGGACAAGGCCCTGCCCCGGCGGCCGCGACGGCCGCGCACTACGCGGACCTGGGGCTCGACCTCATTCCGGGCAGCGGTCTGCTCGCGGCCACCGTGCCCGGCGCGTGGGACGGGTGGCTCACGCTGCTGCGCGACCACGGCACCAAGCGTCTGCACGACGTGCTCGGCTACGCGATCTCGTACGCGCGTGACGGATTCCCGCTGTTGGACCGGGTTCGGGAGGTGGTCGCCCGGGTCCGCGACCTGTTCGTCGAACACTGGCCGACCTCCGCGCAACTCTGGCTTCCCGCGACCGGCGAGCGCTTCGCCAACCCGGTACTGGCCGACACCTGGGAGCGCCTGCTGGCCTCCGCCGTGGGCCCCACTCGCGAGGCCGAGATCGACGCGGCCCGTCGTGAGTGGTCGCAGGGTTTCGTCGCCGACGCCATCGACGCGTTCTCCCGCAACGCGTTCCGCGACGACTCCGGCCGCGATCACGCAGGTCTGCTCACCGGCGACGACCTCGCGAACTGGTCGACCGGTTACGAGAACGCCGTCACCGCAGACGTCGGCGACTGGACGGTGGCCAAGTGTGGCGCGTGGACGCAAGGTCCTGTGCTGCTCCAACAGCTCCAGCTTCTCTCCGGTTTCGATCTGTCCTATGTGGACTCGGTTCCGACCGCGGAGACGGTCCACCTCGCCCTGGAGTGCGCCAAGCTCGCCTTCGCCGATCGCGAAGCCTGGTACGGCGACACGGACGACGTCCCGTTGGCCGAACTGCTCTCCCCCGCCTACGCCGCCGAACGCCGTTCCCTGGTGGGCGCGGACGCGTCGCACGTGCTGCGTCCGGGCTCGCCCGGTGGCCGCGCGCCGCGCATGCCCGAATTCCTCGCCGCGTCCCCCACCCGCCAGACTCCGCCGTCCGCGGCCATCGGTGAGCCGACCGTCCGTCCGGACGGTTCGACCAAGGGCGACACCGTGCACATCGATGTCGTCGACCGGCACGGCAACCTGATCTCCGCGACGCCCTCCGGTGGCTGGCTCCAGTCGTCCCCGACGATCCCGAGTCTCGGCTTCTGCCTGGGAACGCGCGCCCAGATGTTCTGGCTCGAACAGGGCCTGCCCAACTCCCTCGCCCCTGGCAAGCGTCCCCGCATCACGCTCAGTCCCAGCCTGGCCCTGCGTGACGGCGTGCCGACGATGGCGTTCGGCACGCCCGGCGGCGACGGCCAAGACCAGTGGCAGCTCTGCTTCTGGCTCGCGGTCACCGTGGGCGGTCTGAACCTTCAGGCCGCGATCGACGCGCCCACGTGGCATTCGAACGCCATCCCCAGTTCGTTCTACCCACGCGATTACGTGCCGGGCGAGGCGCACGTCGAGTCGCGTCTGGGAAAGTCCACTATGGACTCTCTTGCGGCGAGAGGACACGGGATCGTCGACGTCGGCCCGTGGTCGCTCGGCCGGTTGTCCGCGGTGTCGAGGAGCGGTGGACTCCTGCGCGCGGCGGCGAACCCCCGGGGAATGCAGGGTTACGCGGTCGGCAGATAGGACAGGCGAGCGGTCACCGGCGACCGGGTGGGCAGATCTCGTCGATCGCCACGCGATCCTCAAGGGTGGGCATCCACTGGATCGCCCTGGCGTTGGCCGCCACCTGATCGGGGGTCGTCGCGCCCGCGATGACCGACCCGACGTTCGGCTGCGCCGCCAGCCACCCCAGGGCGAGCATCACCATCGTGATGCCCCGATCGGCCGCGAAACCGCGCAGCAGTTCGATCCGGTCCCACGGCGCGTCGGCGAGCAGCCGGTGCCTGCCCGCCAGCCTGCTTCCCTCCGGCGGCGCCTGGTCCCGCACGTACTTCCCGGTGAGCAGCCCGTTGGCCAGCGGGAAATAGGGCAGCACGCTCATTCCGAACCGCGCGGAGGCCGCCAGCACCTCCCGTTCCGCTTCCCGTTCGAGCAGCGAGTAGTGGTTCTGCGACGACACCGGCAGCCGCATGTTCGTCGTCCGCGAGATCCACGCGGTGTCGGCGAGCTGCCAGCCCGCGAGATTGCAGACACCGACGTACCGGACCATGCCCGCCCGGACGAGGTCGTCGAGCGCGGCGAGGGTTTCCTCCAGCGGCGTGTTCGGATCGGGCCGGTGCAGCTGGTAGAGGTCGATCCAGTCCGTCCCCAGTCTTCGCAGCGACGCCTCGGCGGCTCGTCTGACATAGCGGCGGGAACCTCGGGCACCGAAGTCGGTCCCGTTGCCCCCCTGCATGTCGACACCGAACTTGGTGGCGATGATCGCGTTCTCCCGCTTGCCGGACAGCGCCTGCCCGAGCAGTTCCTCGCTACGTCCCCTCGGCGCACCATAGACATCGGCCACGTCGAAGAACGTCACTCCCGCGTCGACGGCGGCGTGCACTAGGGCCCGGGACCCAGCCAACGACTCCGCCGCCGTTCCGGGCCTGCCCAGGTTGTTGCACCCGAGTCCGACCAGGCTGACGACCAGGCCGGACTCACCCAGGTGACGATGTTCCATCCGCAAGACCCTAGAGGCAGGCCCTCGGTGGCCGATCGCGTGATCCGGGCAGCGCACACGGTCCACACACTGTGTGGGTGACACGGGTAGGGCAGGCTATGCCCATGAGCACGACACCCGAGGGCGATCAGGGGGCGGCGGCCCCCGGCTGGACCGCCACCGACATCCCCGATCAGGTCGGCCGCACGGTCGTCGTGACCGGCGGCAACAGCGGACTCGGCCTGGAAACCTGCCGAGCCCTGGCCAAGCGGGGCGCCCGAGTGATCCTCGCGGCCCGCGACCTGGACAAGGGCGACGCCGCGGCCGAATCGATCCGGGCGGAGGTGCCGGACGCCGAGGTCGAGACCCGTTTCCTGGATCTCGCCGACCTGAGCACCGTCGCCGAGTTCGCCTCGTCGATCGAGAGCGTCGACGTGCTCATCAACAACGCGGGGGTCATGATGCCCCCGCGCACCCTGAGCGCCCAGGGCCACGAACTCCAGTTCGCCGTCAACCACCTGGGCCATTTCGCCCTCACCGCGCACCTGTTGGACGTCCTGAAAGACGGCGACGCCCCTCGGGTGGTGACCGTGAGTTCCTTCCTGCACAAGCGCGGCCGCATGCATTTCGACGACCTGCACGGTGAGCACAAGTACACCCGGGCCGGTTACTACTCCCAGTCCAAACTGGCCAACGTGGTGTTCGGCCTCGAACTGCACCGCAGGCTCCGCACCAACGGTTTCACCGTCGCCTCGGTGCTGGCGCATCCCGGCTACGCGGCCACCAACCTTCAGTCCTCCGGCCCGACCGGCGTGGCCAAGCTCGCCATGAAACTCTCGAACCGCTTGGCGCAGGACGCGGCCATGGGCGCTCTCCCCCAGCTCTACGCGGCGACAGCGCAGGACGTCGAGAGCGGCCAGTTCTACGGCCCGAACGGCCGCAAGGAACAGAAGGGCTACCCGACGCTGGTCCAGCCCCTGGAGGCGGCGCGCGACCGGGAACTGGCGAAGCGGCTCTGGGACGTCAGCGAGGAACTTTCCGGCACCAGCTTCGGTCTCGCGGCCCGATAAGACCGCACTGGGACCTCCAGCACATCCCCGCGCCCAACCAGCCGAGGCCCGGATAGCCTTCGGCGCCGTAAGCGCGTGCACAGGATCGGAAGGCGGCAGCATGCAGATCGACGGGACCTCGGCCATCGTCACCGGAGGCGCCTCCGGGCTCGGCGGGGCCACCGCGCAGGCGCTGGCAGCGGCCGGCGCCTCGGTGTTCGCCCTGGACCTGCCCGCATCGATCGAGCAGGCACCGAAGGTCGACGGCATCACCTACCTCGCCGCCGACGTCACCGAGCCGGACCAGGTCCAGGCCGCGGTCGACACGGCCAAGGCCGGTGGCGACCTGCGGGTGGTGGTCAACTGCGCGGGCATCGGCCCGTCGGCCCGCATCCTGTCCCGCAAGGGCCCGCACGACCTCGCGCTGTTCCGCAAGGTCGTCGAGGTCAACCTGATCGGCACCTTCACCGTGGTCACCATCGCCTCCGAGGCGATGTCGCAGACCGAGGAACTCCCCGGCGGCCACCGCGGCGTCATCATCAACACCGCATCGATCGCCGCGTTCGACGGCCAGGTCGGCCAAGCGGCCTACGCCGCGTCGAAGCGGGGCGTCGTCGGTCTGACCCTGCCCGCCGCGCGTGACCTCGCCAGCCACGGCATCCGGGTGGTGACCATCGCGCCCGGCATCATCGACACACCGATGCTGGCCACGGTCAGCGAGGACTTCCGGGCCACGCTCGCGGCCGGGGTGCCGTTCCCGAAGCGCCTGGGCACCGCGGCCGACTACTCGAAGCTCGCCCTGTCGATCATCGACCAGGACTACCTGAACGGCGAGGTGATCCGGTTGGACGGCTCACTGCGCATGGCCCCCAGGTAGTCCGTCGGCGCCGGCCAGGTCGGTGCGGGCGGAGTCAGATGTCGCCGACGAACGGGATCTCCGCGACCGAGGGCGAGGTCATCCAGGCCCGCAGGGCAGCCGTGGCCAAGACGTCGTCCTCGTTGTACTCCAGCAGGCGCTCGCGCTGCGCGAGGTCGGGTTCGCCGCCGTCCATGCCGACCGCGTCGCGGTACCAGCGCATCGAGTTCTCGCCGCTGGCCTCGGCGTCACGCCAGGCGAACCCGGCCGCGGGCGCGATCGTCTTGAGCCCTTTGCCGTGGGAGCACAGGAAATACTCGCGGACGCTGCCGAACAGGTCGAACCACTGGTCGGACTCGATGAAGTCGAGGATCTCCCGCCGCGGCGGAATCCCCGGCTTGCCCGCGAACCGTTTCGCGGAAGCGAGCAGCCACCGGTTCTCGGCGAGTTCGTTGTAGCAGTACGCGCGGAAGCTCAGCCCGCGCTCGGCCGCGATGGCCCTGATCGAGGTGAGCCACTGCCAGAACTCGCCGAACGACCGGGCCTCGTCCTCGGTGGGCAGCGGGTCCCAACTCACGAAAGCCCGGTATCCCGGCGGTTCCCCGATGTCCACTCCGGACAGCAGCGCACCCCACATGTAGGCGCCCGCGTCGCCGAAGCTCTCCATGTCGACGTCGACCTCGACGTCCGCCCGAGGCACCGTGATCTCCTCGG
>JALZNB010000564.1 GCA_030857905.1 Actinomycetota bacterium | reverse complement strand
ATCTCCCGATGGCGGACTTCGCCGTCAGCTCCGATGACCCGGAGGTCATCCTCGCCACGACAGAGCAGGGACTGGCTGGCAGCGAGGACGGCGGGCGTAGCTTCACTCTGGTCCGTGGTGCACCCCCGATACTGCTGGTTAGCTGGGCGGATGACGGCACCCTTGTCGGCCTCGGGCCCGACGGCACCGTCTACGTGTCGAGTGATGGCGGCGAGGCGTGGGAGGGACGGGCACGTCTGGACGGCTCGCCTGAGGCTCTGGCCGCCGTCAACGAGACCGAGATCTATGCGGCGGCCGGTGGTGCGGTGCTGGCCTCCACCGATGGCGGCCGGAACTTCACCGTTCGCTATCAGGGCTGACGCGAATGCCGTGGCAGCGACGGGTTACCGTGCTCACGCTCCTGGTGCTGCTGCTCAGCGGCTGCTCGCCCGGGGGCCCCGACACCGAATCGGTTCAGGAAGGTAAGGGTAGCCGTACCGGGCCGCAACGTGTCAGTCCGGTTCGGATCCCCGCTCTGGCGTCGTGCGCGAGGCTCACGACCTCCACAGCACGCGACGAGGGTGGTGAGCGGCTGCCGGATCTGTCATTGCCATGTCTCACCGGCGGACCTGCGATCGACATCTCCGAGCTTGGTGGCCGACCGGTCGTGGTGAACCTCTGGGCCACCTGGTGCGGTCCCTGCCGAGAAGAGATGCCAGTCCTGCAAGACGCCTACGAACGGTACGCGGGCGAGGTGAGCTTCGTGGGCGTGAACACCAAGGACAATCCCGAGGGCGCGGGAGCGTTCCTAGAGGAGGTCGGGGTTACCTATCCACAGCTCGTAGACGTCGATGGTCAACTGCTGGGTCACCTCGGATTTCCGGGCCTGCCGGTCACTGTCGTACTGGATCGGCGGGGCCTGCTGGCGAGCCGGCACGTCGGTCCGCTTGCGGATCACTCACTACGAGAGCTCATTGACGGCGTGGCGAGCTAATCCGGTGGCGGAAGGTCGTTCGACTCTGTTCACGGCCGACTGGACTCCGGCTCGGGACCTCTCGTCGAGGGAACTCGCCTGGTGTAGGTGACCGCCCAACGGCCGTGCTGTCCGACGCGATCGCCCAGATCCCCGGCACCCACCGCCGGGACCTGCTGGTCCGCTGCGATGGCGCCGGGGCCTCCCACGACCTGCTGGACTGGCTCACCGAACAGGGCCAGGTCCGCGGCCGCAGTGTTGACTACAGCGTCGGGTTCGCGATCACCGAGAAGATCCGCGAGGCCCTCGCGCTGGTCCCCAAGCAGGTGTGGACCCCGGCCACCGATGCCGACGGTGGCATCCGCACCGGCGGTGACGTCGCCGAGCTGACCGGGCTCCTCGACCTGTCCGCCTGGCCGGAGGGAATGTGGTCATCGTGCGCCGCGAACGCCCCCACCCCGGCGCTCAGCTCTCGTTGTTTCGAAAAACGTGACGGCTGGCGCTACCAGGCATTCGTCACCAACACCCCCACCGGACAGGTGCCGTTCCTCGACGCCCGCCACCGTGCCCACGCCTGCGTCGAGGACCGGATCCGGCACGCCAAGGACACCGGCCTGGGCCGGTTCCCCTCCCGCGAGTTCGCCATCAACCAGACCTGGCTGATGCTCACGACCGTCGCTGCGGACCTGACCGCCTGGACCAGGCTGCTCGCCTTCACCGGCGAGGCAGCCGTCCTGGCCGGCAGCGAGCCCAAAGCGCTGCGCTACCGGTTCCTCCACGTCCCAGCCCGGCTGGCGCACAGTGGCCGGAGGCGACGGTTGAGGATCCCCGAGACCTGGCCCTGGGTTGCCGCGATCGTCGCGGTCTTCGCCAACATCGCCGCCATCCCCGAACCCGCCTGACCACCTATGTCGGCCCACCACCCGAGGAACCCGGAGAACCGCAGCCCGGCAGCGCCAGCCGGCGATGCGACGACCTTAAGAACCGCGAATCCAGCCGAACCCAGGATCAAGCCGACGTCGCACCGACGCCTCGGCCCTCATGAAAGACGGGGCTAGCGCCAATACCGTTCAGTTAGAATGACGATGGTGTAGTTTTGGGGTCATGCCGCGTGCGGGTTGGAAGATGCCGGAGTCGGATCGTCGGTTGTCGGACCTGGTGTCGGTGGGGGTTCTCACCTGGGTGTTTCCGCCGGGGCTGGTCGACGAGGTGGT
>JALZNB010000560.1 GCA_030857905.1 Actinomycetota bacterium | reverse complement strand
CGGCAGCACCGAACTGCACTCCGAGCTGGAGTACGAACTCGCCCGGTTCTGCGGTATGCAGTCGGCACTGGTGTTCTCCTCCGGGTTCGCCGCCAACCTCGGCGCGGTGACGGCGTTGTCCGGCAAGAACTGCGCCATCGTCACCGACGCCTACATCCACGCTTCCCTGATCGACGGGTGCAGGCTCTCCCGCGCCGAGGTCGCCGTCGTCGCGCACACCGACCCGGCCGCCGTCGAGCGCGCGCTCGCCACCCGCCGCACCGAGCGGGCGATCGTGGTGACCGACTCGGTGTTCTCCGTCGACGGCGACCTGGCCCCGCTGCCCGAACTCGCCGCGGCCTGCCGCGCGCACGGCGCGGGCCTCATCGCCGACGACGCCCACGGATTCGGTGTCCTCGGTGAGGGCGGCCGGGGCGCGGTCCACGCGGCCGGCCTGCAGGGCGACCCCGACGTCGTGACGACGTTGACGTTGTCGAAGTCCCTCGGCGCGCAGGGCGGCGCGGTGCTCGGGCCGCGGATGGTCATCAGACACCTGGTGGAGAATGCCCGCAGCTTCATCTTCGACACCGCGCTCGCACCCGGGAGCGCGGCCGCCGCCCTCGCCGCGCTGAAAGTGCTGAAGGAAGAACCCGACCGCGCGGGCCGGGCGCTGACCGTGGCCACCGTCCTCGCCGACCGGCTCAGGGACGCGGGTCTGCCGGTCAGCGAACCGACCGCGGCCGTGGTCTCGGTTCGCGCGCCATCGCCGGAAGCGGCCCTCACCTGGTCCGATGACTGCCGCACGGCCGGAGTATGGGTCGGCTGCTTCCGACCGCCGTCAGTGCCAGATCAGGTGTCCCGAATCCGGCTGACGGCGCGCGCGGACCTCACCGACGGCGAGATCGACCGCGCGATCGACGTGATCACCCGCTGCGCCCCCACCCGCACGAGTGTGTGAGTCGCGTCAGGGCGTGCCGCGACGCATTCGGATGTGCGGGATTCCGTCCTCGACGAACGGCTCGCCCTCGGCGACATAGCCGAACCGGGCGTACATCGTCTGAACCGTGAGCTGGGCGTCAAGCACACTCTCCGCGGCCCCGATACGGTCGAGTGCGGCCGCCATCAAGCGACCGCTGAGACCGGCGTTTCGAGCCGAGGCCGCAGTGCAGACCCGCCCGATTCGCTGGACCTCGCCGCCGAGTACGCGGAGATAAGCCAGTGGCGCCGTGGCCGACGCGGGCTGCCACCACAGGTGCGTTGTGTCCGCGCGCAGGTCGTGGCCGTCGAGTTCGGGATAGGGACATCCCTGTTCCACCACGAAGACGTTCACGCGCAGCGTGAGCAGGCCGTAGAGCTGGGTGACGGTCAGATCCGACCCGGTGGCGGTGTGCAGTGCGTTCACACGCACCTGCATATCACCTGCGCTTGGCCGTCCGCGGGCCGAGCTGCGCGGTGATCTCCGTCGAATACGCCGTCACCCTGGCGTAGACGCCGGGCTTGTTCGGCAGGGCACAGCCCTCGCCCCAGGACGCGACACCGATCAGCCTGCCGTCCACGACCAGCGGTCCGCCCGAGTCGCCCTGACAGGAGTCGACACCACCTTGCGGGAAGCCCGCGCACACCATGGAGGCGGCCGAATACTGCTGGTAGGAGGTGGCGCAGTCGGCGTCAGTGGTGAGGGGCACCTTGGCCTTGAGGAGATAACGCGAGGATGTGCCGCCCTCGGACGTCCGGCCCCAGCCGAGAATCGCGCCCGCCGTCCCCGGGGCGTAGAGCCCGGTGTCATCCGGGCCCGCGAGCGGCAGCGGCCGATAACGCACCGGCTCGGCGAGAGTGAGGACCGCGACGTCATGGCCCTCGGTCACGTCCCGGTACTTCGGATGCACCCACACATCCGCCAACCTGACGACATCGCCGTCGAAGGACTCTTTGTCCTCACGCCCGGCCACCACCCGCATCTCCGCGGGGGCGAACGCACTCGCGCAGTGCGCGGCGGTGACGACCTTGTCCTGGGCGGCGAGGGTGCCACCGCAGAACTGGCGGCCATCGCGGGTCGTCAGGTACACGGTGTACGGATGATCGCTGATCTTGGCGCGGGTGCCGCCGACGATCCGCTCGCCCGCGTCCGCGGCGAACTGGCTCAGCAGGCCCGCGACGATCGCGACGGCCGCGGCGACACCAAGCACCCGGCGCGCGGTTCCCCCCATGGGAGTTCTCCTGTCGGTGAGGGTGGGCGACGGTCCGTGGCCCACCCGACACGCTAGGTCAGACGCCCTCGAAATGGTCACTCCGCGATGTCGCTCGAACGGGTGGAACTTTTCGGTGGTGCATCCTGGACCGGTGCAGCCACGCCATCTCGCCACAGTCCTCGCCGCCGTCCTTCTCCTCGGCGGTTGCACGACCGTGACCGAACAACAGGCCCAGCTCGCGACTTCTCAGGCGACCCCCACCCAGCCGACGACAGCCGCGCCTGACGCGGCGTCCACCAGCTCAGCGCCGCCCGCAGCACCATCGCCTGCGCCCTCCGCCACCACGACCGTTCCGGCCGCTCCGACATGGGTGGTCGGTGCGACGCCGTTGCCGTTGCGGCCAGACGGCTTCGGGCAGATCTCGCCGACCCCGTCGGTGCTGGCGAACCGGTCACTGCCCACAAAGGACATCCTGCCCGCGCCGAAGAACGACCGGTACACCTCGACGATCGCCGAAATCCCGAACGATGTGCTCGCACGCAGCACATGGCGGGAAGGGTGCCCGGTGGCCCGCGGCGGGTTGCGCTACCTGACGATGTCGTTCTGGGGATTCGACGGCCGGGCACACACCGGCGAGATGATCGTCAATGCCTCCGTCGCCGAACAGGTGACCTCCGTGTTCGGCACCCTGTTCGCGAACCGGTTCCCGTTGGAAGAGATGCGGGTGACGACACGGCCTGAACTCGACCTGCATCCGACCGGCGATGGGAACAACACCGGCGCGTTCGTCTGTCGGTCTGGAGTGAACTTGACGACGTGGTCGGCACACGCGTACGGGCTCGCCATCGACCTGAACCCCTTCTGCAATCCGTATGTCAAGGGAAACCTGGTGCTTCCCGAACTGGCTTCGTCCTATGTGGACCGACAGGACGTTCGGCCGGGGATGCTGTTCGCGGGAGACCCGGTGGTGCGGGCGTTCGCGGCGGTCGGGTGGTCGTGGGGTGGCGCCTGGACCTCTCCTGTGGACACCCAGCACTTCACTGCCACAGGGCGGTGAGGTTCGACCTAGGCCCTGGGTGCCGACAGTTCTTGCACGAGATGAGGCATCCCCGCGCCGGACAGCTTGGCGGCCTCATCCCCAAGGAAATCGAACGCCGAGAGGCCCGCAGCGATTCACGATTCCGCGCCGATCGGAGCCATGCCATCGGTGCCGACGTCGATCCGCTGCCCACGCTGGCCTTGCCCACCGCCGGAACCATCCGAAGGAGGACTCCTAAGACCACATCTCATTTGGGGTTGTTGTGGGTGAGCAGGTCGAGTTTGACGGCTCGGCGGTAGCAGATGATCGCGCAGGCGAGCTGCGTGAATGCCAGGTAGTGGGCTGCTTTGCGTTCGTAG
>JALZNB010000545.1 GCA_030857905.1 Actinomycetota bacterium | reverse complement strand
CTTGAAAGACAGCGTCAAAGGCTGACTTGATGTAAGCAAGGACCGGATGAAGGCAAGGCTCGAGCGGACAATCGAGCTGATGACTAGCTTGCCCGCGCGCACGGTCGGCCTGGCCGACCGTGGCCGGTTGCGCGAGGGCGCGTACGCCGACCTGGTACTCTTCGACCCCAACACCATTACCGACCACGCGACCTACGAACAACCCGACCTGCTGTCGACCGGCGTCGACCACCTCTGGGTCAATGGTTGTGCTGTGATTGACGATGGACGTATCACCAACGCCTTGCCTGGGCGGGCGGTGCCATGAGGTCAGTCAAAGCCCGCAGCGTGGAGGGGATCGTGCTGCGCGCGCTGCGCTGCACCGGGTGCGGCGCCCTGCACCCGACCTCCGCGCGGTACAAGTGCCCTGCTTGCGGCACCGTGTTGGACGCCGAGTACGACGCTGATCCTGCGGCGGTGCGCGCGCTGATCGAGCGGGCCGCTCACGCCGGGAGTCGGTCGTTGTGGGCGTTCGGACCGCTTCTGCCGGTCGCTCCGGAGGTGCCGCCGGTATCGCTGGGGGAAGGCTGGACGCCGCTGTTGCCGGCTGAACGAAGCGAAGGTTGGGCTGGGCTGACTGACCTGTGGCTCAAGATCGAGGCGGCGAACCCAACCGGTTCGTTCAAGGACCGTCCCGTCTCGGTCGCCCTCAGCAAAGCGCGCGAGTTCGGCGTCGAAGGGGTGGTTACCGCCTCGAGTGGTAACGCCGGAGCGTCAGTGGCGGCCTACGCCGCACGGGCCGGGCTGCCGGCGGTGGTGCTGGTGCCCGACGGTCTTCCCTCCAGCAAGCTGGCGCAGATCGCGAGCTACGGACCGCAACTGCTAGCGGTCCGTGGCCACTTCAGTCGCGCTTACGACCTGGCTCTGGCCTGGGCCGAGTCGTCGGGCTGGTACGACGTTACCACCACCCTACTCAGCGCCTTTCCGACCGAGGGAAACAAGGCGGTAGCTTATGAGCTGTGGTTGCAACTGCGCCGCGTGCCGGACTGGATTCTGATTCCAGTCAGCGCCGGACCACTGCTGGTAGGGATCTGGAAGGGCTACCTCGAACTGAAAGCGGCTGGCCTCGTCGACCGCTTGCCCCGCATGGTTGCCGTGCAGGCCGCCGGGTGCGCACCGATCGCCAAGGCGTTCGCGCGAGGGGACACGACGGTTGAAGCGTGGGGTGACCCTATAACCGTCGCGAGCGGCATCCGCGACCCCCTGCAGGGCTACGCTGACGACGGCACTCTCACACTACGCCGCGTGCGGGAGAGCGGTGGCGCGGCAATCGCAGTGACGGACCTCGAGATCCTCAATGCTGCCGAGGCGATTGCCCGGCACGAAGGGCAAGCGGCTGAACCAACCGGCGCGGTGGCAGTCGCGGGCGCAATCGCAATGGCACGCGACGGTCGGCTTGCGCCCGATCATTCCGTTGTCTGCCTGGTGACCGGGCATGGCCTAAAAGACCCGCAGGCCTACGCGGAGCACACCGCTCCGCCCGTGACAATCGAGCCGAACCTGGATTCCGTCTCGCGTGCGTTGGACGTGTTTCCGCATAGCGGAGGCAGCAAGGAGGCATGATGAACCAAGAGCTGTTTCCCGAGATCGACACCCCCGCCCTGATGGTTGACCTGGACGTGATGGATCAGAACCTGCAGCGGATCGCGACACTTGCGCGTGAGCACGGAGTCGCCTTGCGGCCGCACATCAAGACCCACAAGTCACCCTGGATCGCAAAGCAGCAGATAGCCGCCGGCGCGGTGGGTGTGACCGTCGCCAAGTTGAGTGAGGCTGAAGTGATGGTCGACGGCGGGATTGAGGACGTGCTGATCGCGTTCCCCCTGGGCGGCTCCGTCAAGCTGAAACGGCTGGAACGGTTGGCGCGCGACGCTCGTGTCGCCGTGTCCCTGGACGCGCCCGAAGTGGCGGAAGGACTAGCCCGCGTCGGCAGGCGATTAGGACGGCCACTACCGGTCTACCTTGAGATCGACACCGGCTTGGGCCGGGTGGGTGTCCCTACAGGCGAGCCCGCAGTCCGGCTGGCTGAAGCGGTAGCACGCATGAATGGAGTCGAGGTCCGTGGCGTGATGACGCACGGAGGGCATGTCGGCGCTGCGTCCAGCCTTGAGGTGCTGGAACGAACGTCGCGGGAGCAGGCGGAACGGCTGGTTGAGACCGCCAAACGGATCCGCGCTCACGGCATCGCAGTCGAGACGGTCAGTCCCGGCTCGACTCTTGCCGCCCGTTACGAGGCGGACACCGACGGTGTGACGGAGATCCGGCCTGGTACGTACGTGCTCAACGATGCCAATACTGTTGCCCGCTGGACGGCGACGCTCGATCAGTGCGCGGCGTTCGTGCTGGCCACCGTCGTCTCCCGACCGGTGCCGGACCGGGCGGTCGTGGAC
>JALZNB010000540.1 GCA_030857905.1 Actinomycetota bacterium | reverse complement strand
CCCCCCGCCTCTGTAGACAGGGGCTGATCGTGACGACATCGACCGATCCGATGGCGATCCCCGGACAAGTGGGCGGGCGACGTCGCCGGTGGCGCGCGGCTTACGAAGCCGATCCGATCGGGTTTCTCACCGCCTGCCGGGATCGCTGGGGCGATGTGTTCACCCTCGAAGACGGGCTGGTGGTGGTGTGCGATCCGGAGATGGCCCACCGGGTCCTGATGGGAACCAACCGCGAGTCGGTGTTCGACGCGGACCTGCTGGACGGCAACAAGCCGCCCTCCACCGAGGAAATCGAACGATCGATGCAGGTGCGGACGCTGATGAGCCAGATCCTCACCCCCAAGGCCATCCGCGGGCAACTGCCTCGGCTGGAGCAGGCCGTGCACGCCGGGGTGCGGCGGCTCGCAGGCATGCAGCGGTTCGATCCGGTGGCGGTGGCGCAGGAGGTCTGCGTGCGCGCCGCCTTGCCGATCTACCTCGACAACCCCTCACCAGGGCTGGTGCCCGCGCTGGTCGCCTCCGACCGGGCAACCCAGACGCTGATCGCCGCCGCTGTGCACCTTCCCTGGTGGTGGCCCAGCCCCATGCGCCGTCGTATCCTTCGGACCCGCCGCGAGCTACGCGCCGAGCTGTTGCCCCTGTTCACCCCCAATCCCACGACCAGCCAGTCTCATCGGGACCGGACGGACCAGCCGACACTGCTGGACCGCCTGCACACCGCGGCGGTGCCCACCGACCTGGCGATGCAGACCCTGGGCAACGCACTGCTGTCGGGGATCCCCGCCATGAGTGGCGCTTGGTGCTGGGTAATGCACCACCTGGCCACCCGACCCGACCACGTGGCCCGCATCCGCGCCGAGGCCGCCGACCAGTCCGGGCCGAACAGGGAGCTGCCGTACACCACCGCTTTCGTCCGCGAAACACTGCGCACGCACCCAGCCGCTTGGATGCTGGGTCGCGACACCATCATCCCGACCGCGATCACCGACCACTTCACTGTTCCGACGGGCACCGGGATCATGATCAGCCCCTACCTGATCCATCACGATCACCGCTACTGGCCCGACCCTGACAGGTTCGACCCCAACCGCTGGCTGTCCCCGCACCCCGCACACCATCGGCACGCCTACCTGCCCTTCGGTGTCGGACCCCGGGTCTGCGTCGGTATGTACCTCGGCCAACTCCTGCTCACACTCACCGCCGCCCACATCGCCACCCATTACCGGCTCACCGTCACCACCCCAGCGACCGCACCGTCGTTCGTCAGCCTGCTGCTGCCGACCGGGCTCACCCTCAACCTCACCCCCCGCGCCTGAGATAGCACCGCTTGCTTCCGTCGAAACAACCGAGGTTATCGCTCCGGAGACCGTTATTGGCGCAACCTTTGGCGCCATTGCCGATTTTGAGAAGTTGGCCGACCTCTGAGCTGTTCATCAAGTCTTATCGAGGGCAAGAATGACTACACCGGACATTGTCAGTCAGGACATCTACGACCTTGCCGACCACGACGTCCGGCTCCTCGCCACGATGGCGGCCGTCAACGCTATGCGAGAGAACCCTGAGACCGGGATCGTCTGGTGGTTGCTGGCTGGTGACCAGCAACCGCGCCGATTGGTTGCGGGAGTTCGGGGAACGCGTGGTGTCCTCATGTGGACCGACTCGACGGATTCGTATCAACCGGAGAGCGGGGATAACGATCAGTACGTCGACTACTTCACCTGGGAAGGCCACCACTTCGCGCTACCGCCAGGCACGGAAGTGCCCATCGAAGTCGTGTACGACGCCGTGCGTGAGTGTGTGAAGACACTGGCCCAGCCGACGTGTGTCCGGTGGGTGCCGATGCCTGACCCGGATGCCACACCAGCCCGGTAATCCCCGGTCCTGGACGCCGGGATGTTCGACGCGACGACCATGGCAGGACTAGATCAAGACCTGAGACCAAGGCATTACCGTCCCTGGCCATGCGTCGAACTCGTGCTGTACTCGCCACGCTGACCGTTGCGGCATCGGTGTTGACCGGGGCCGGTGTCTCCTCGGCCGCTGTCGTGCCGGTGTTGCCCGCCGAACTTCCTCTGGGGGCGCCGGGCTTGCCTGAACAGCGTTTGTCGCGTGATCTCGCGCCCGGGGTGACCCTGCACAGCGTCGTGCGTGGCGCTGCGGACCCCGATGACGGTTACACCGCCACCGCCGGATTCGTCGCGTCGCCGCAGGACTTGCCCGCGCTTGAGGACAAGGTTCGCGCCGCCGGTTTGGTGCCCAGACGCGAGCAGGCGGGGACGGCTGGTTGGCTCGTCCGCGTCGGGATGTTCCGCACTCAGGCCGAAGCCGAGGCCGTGCTGCCCGCGTTGCGGTCCGCTGGATTGTCGCCACGAGTCGACCACACCCTCGATGACGGCCGCGTCAGCGACGGCCCGTACCGGGTGCACGTCGTGGTGATCGACCCGCGCCGGTTCACCGGGTCGACGCGCGCGGTCCTGGCGAAGGACACGGTGGCGGGCCGCGAGACCACCTCATCGATGGCCGCCCGCACGGGCGCGCTGGCCGCGATCAATGGCGGTTACTTCACGATCGACGGAACCAGGGACGTGCCCGGTCCTTGGTTGGAAGGAACCGACGGCGACCCCGCCGGACTGTCGGTGATCGACGGGAAAGTCCTGTCCGAGCCGGTGGGCGACCGGCCGTCGCTGGTGTTGCGCAACGGCCGCGCCGAAGTGCGGCGGTTGACCGCCGACCTGTGGCTGCACGGTCCCCGATCCGAGCGGGTCACGGGTCTCAACCGAGTGCCCGGGCTCGTCGTCAACTGCGGCGGCGTCGGCACGTTGCTCGCCGCGCACGACTACACCTGCGGCAACCCCGACGACCTGGTCGTGTTCTCCCACGACTTCGGATCGACCCTGCCCACCGGCGCCGGGTTCCAGATCGAGTTGGACCGCCACGGGCGGGTCATCGCGACCGGACCGCGGGGCGGGGCGAACCCGGCTCCCGGACATTCGGTCGTGCAGGCGCTCGGTGCGGCTGCCGACCGACTGCGGGAATCCGCGCGGCCGGGGACACGTTGGGTACAACGATCCACGGTGCTCGACGCGGAAACCAACCGACCGTTGCCACTGGGCGGAAACACCGCGGTGATCAACGGCGGCCCGCTGCTCGTCGACCGCGGTGTGGTCGCGCTCGACCCCGCCCGAGACGGCTGGAGCCCCGACCCGATCGCGGGCACGCCGCGCGCCGACTTCTTCTGGCGCTGGTACGAGCGCCGCAACCCGCGCACGGCCGCGGGAGTGCTGCCTGACGGCCGTCTCGTGCTGGTGCAGTCCGACGGTCGCGCGCCCGGATGGAGTGCCGGTCTGACGATCGAGGAAACGGCTCGCCTCCTCGACGCCCTCGGCGCCCAACGCGCGGTGAACCTCGACGGCGGCGGGTCCAGTACGGTTGTGGCCCAGGGGCAAATGCTCAACCGGCCCAGCGACGCTGCGGGCGAACGACCTGCGGGCGACGCGGTGGTCCTGATCCCCTGACACCCGCCTGGAATGACCGAGTCGGTTGTCGACGGGCGATACGCGATCACCCGGCGCCTCCGATCTGCCGGTGACGGTGTGAACCTAACCGCGCCAATCAGCGCCACGCGGCCACGTCCACGATGGCGCAATCGAGTAGTTCTCGAACCAGTTGTGAGGCCAGAGTCCAGCGGATAGTCGGAGCGTCGAAAGCGAGAAGCGCAGGTTCCGACGGTGTGGGAAATGGCTGCCCTGGCCGGTAGCGGAGGCCGTAGATCCCGGAGACGGTGGAGTCGCGCACGCGAACGACCACATAGCCTTTTCTGAGGGCTGGGCAGGCATTCACGGAGAAGCGCAGACAGGGCAGGCAGATCGGCGGCTCGGTGACGCCCATGCGTTCGGGCCAGCCCGGCCAGCCTTCGCGATCGTCTTTGAGCACCCACAGGACGCCGTCGTCGGTGTGGTCGGCTGGTCCCGCGCAGACCTGACACAGGAGCGCACGCATCGCACGGCGTTGCCGTGCTGTGTGGACTTCGCCGAACACGGGCCTGCCGTAGCCAGGTCGGGAAGGGGCGCGCATCCACAGGACGCCCTTGCGGTCGCGGTCGCCGAGGCCTTCGTCCGCATAGGCGATGCCGACACCGCTGGGGTGCGCTGTCACTTGGGCGGGCAGTGATCGTTCCGTGGCCCACGTGGTGATGTACGGAACGGTGGGCTGGTCACCGTTCCCCGAATCTTTGATCGATGAGTGCACGCGCATCTCGTCACTCCTTTCGCGTTCAGGTGGACAGGGCTCGGCCCGACCTGTCAGGACGTGAGTTCAGGTCGCCGCCGCGCGCTGTTCGCGCTCAGCATCAGTCACTGGATCGCTGACCTGCGCCTTTCGGCAGGGGATGAGATGACGCTAGCATTTGTCAGTATCATATGCTCTTGACCGAACGGGTGAACCGTTGGCCGTTTCCCCTGTCACGGAGGGTGGCTACAGTGATCGCATGGCAGTAGGAACGACGCGTGGGAAGCGCAGGCTCGGCAGGTTCATCAAGCCGATCGTCGAACGGGCGGGTCTGACCGTGGATCAGCTCGCGGCCAAGACCGTCTGCCATCCACAAACGATCACCAGGCTGTTGTCCGGCCGGTCACTGCCCAGCGGCCAACGCTTCGCGACGATCCTGGCCGTCCTCGGCGCGACTGACGACGAGCGTGCGCAAGCGCTTCAACTGTGGGCGGTGGCCGATGTCGACGCCGGTTCGATCGAACACGCGGACGACTTGCCCACGCAGTACCGCCGGTTTCGGCTGGACGAGGCGGAGGCCCTCCGCGAACAGACCCTGGACACCGTGATCCTGCCGGGCATTCTGCAAACTCCCGAATACACGATGGAACTGTCCCGGGTCGTTCAGGATCTCCTGAGTTCGCCGGACGGTGGAAGCCGCGCGGTGACCGATCGACGCAGTCGCCTCGAACTTCTGACCCGCGATCGAAATCCGCTCATTCTCGACGCCTTCATCGACGAATTCGCCCTGCGGCGTCCCATCGGTGGTCCCGAAGTCATGTCAGCCCAGTACGACCACTTGCTGTCACTGAACACGGCACACAACGTCCGCATTCGCTACCTTCCAAGCACACTCGGCGCCTACGGCCCACTGTCCGGCGAGATCATCAGCCTAGGTTTCCACGAGGACGACGAACCAGACGCCGTGTATCTGGGACATTTCGCGGGCACGGTCCCGGTGACGAAGCCCAAACAACTCATGGCGTTGTCGAGACTGTTCGAGCGACTCGCAGACATTGCGGCATCAACCGAAGACACAAGCGAGTTCATTCGCGAACTATGTAGGGAGTGAAGGGTATGAGCACCGAGAGAAGTTGGCGCAAGAGCAGCCGAAGCCAACCTGAGAACCTTTGCGTCGAACTGTCGATCGGCGGTCGAACCGCCGGTGTCAGGGATTCCAAGCGCCCCGACGGCGGCAACCTCGACTTCTCGACGGACGCTTTCACCGAATTCTTGAGCCGGGTGAAGAGCGTGGACCGCGACTGAAAATTCCCTCGGAAGTGGGCTCGTAGAATGCGTCGGTAACGTGGTTCTCTGGGGGTCGTCTGACCAGCACTGACCAACGTGACAGGTCAGCCGCGGGGGGCGGGCCAGGTGTGGAAGCCGTGGCCGCTTTTGCGGCCGAGGCGGCCTGCTGCCACGAGGTTGACCAGTAACGGGCACGGGTCGTACGCGGGGTCATCGAGTAGAGCGCGGAGGACGACAAGAGAGTCCAGGACGGTGTCCAGGCCGATGAGGTCGGCGGTGCGGAGGGGGCCCATGGGGTGACCGAAGCAGGTCTCGAAGATGTGGTCCACGGCCGTGGCGTCGGCGGTGTCCTCGTGGAGGACGGTGATGGCCTGGTTGAGGGTCAGCATGAGCACGCGGTTGGTCACGAAGCCGGGGGCGTCGCCGACGACGATGGCGGTTTTGTCGATGCTGGTGAGCAGGTCCACGGTCCGAGCCAACGTGTCGTCGGTGGTGTGGGGGGAGCGGACGACCTCGACGGTGGGTTTGTGGGGCGCCGGGTTCATGAAGTGGGTGCCGATCACCTTGCCGGGGCGCCCGGTGCGGGCGGCGAGGCCGGTGATCGGGATGGCGGAGGTGCACGAGGCCAGTACCGCGTCCGGTGGGCAGATGCGGTCCAGTTCGGCGAACAGTTGTTCTTTGAGCGGTGGTCGTTCCGGGGCGCACTCGATGACGAACTCCGCAGCCGCCAGTTCGCCTATCTCGTGGGTCCATTGGATGCGCGCGGGGGCGTCTCGCAGTGCGGCGGGGTCGCCGCCGGTCAGTGTGTGGAGTCGTAGGCCGTCACGGAGTCTGTTGGGGGCGGCGGACAGTACGTCGGGGTTCGGGTCGACCACGACGACGTCGTGTCCGGCGGCGGCAAGGCATTGGGTGACACCCAGCCCCATTACGCCCGCTCCCAGCACGCCCAGCTTCATCGGGGACTCCTCTCGATCAGCCGGACGTGCGCGGGCGGCGGTGGGGTTCGGTCGGGTGGCAGGGCGAGCAGCATCTCGTCGCCGTCGCCTTCGACCGGGGTGAAGCCCGCGAAGCGCAGTGTCACGAGCATGACCTTGTTGACCGGTGTGCGAACGAACCGCGCGACCGGGCGCCTGCCTCGTGCGGCGGCGTCGCGGGCGATGTGGCCGAGCAGGGTCGTGCCGACGCCGCGGGACAGGACGCGGCAGGACATGAGCAACAGCTCCAGCACCGTGTCGCCGCCGGTGTGGGCGAGGACGGCGAGGCCGATGGTGCCGTAGTCGCCGAACCGGTCGGCCAGGTCGGCGACAAGCACCTCGTGTTCGTCGGAAGCGCGCAGGGCACGCAGTTCGTCGAGGTCGAATGTGCGGCCGGTGGTGTTGAGCTGGTGGGTGCGCACGGTCAACTCGTGGGCGCGGGTGAGGTCGTCCTCGGTCGCCGGGCCCACCGCCATCACCAGGCCCAGTGTGGCCAGGAACTCCGCCGACGAGCCGTCGAAGCGTTCCTCGGCCTGGGCGCGTTCGCGTTCGTCTCGATAGGACCGTCTGCGGTGGCGCGCTTCGGTGGTGATGTGCTCCGGGCGGAACTCGACCAGATCAGGCAGCGCGGCGACGCGGTCGGCCGGATAGCGGCGGACGGCGGGGACGGCCATGGCGACCTCGGCCAGCTCGACGGGGTCGTTGTCGGCGAAGGCGATGGCGTCGAGGGCGATGCCGAGGTCGGCCGCGATGCGCTGGATCGCGTCGGATTTGCGCCCCCAGCCGACTTCCACCGCCGAGAAAAGGTGGTCGAGACGGTGCTCGGCCAGGTGGCGCAGGGCGGTGGCGCGGTCGCCCCGACTCGCCACCGCGTGCAGGATGCCGCGCCGATCCAGTGCCTCCAGGGTGGCGACGGCGGCCTGTCGGGGGCGCGGTTGGTCGCCTTCCAGGACCACCCCGTCCCAGAGGGTGTCGTCCAGGTCCCACACCAGGCATTTGACCAGCGTCACCGGCGCCTCCGCAGCGCGTAGTCGCCGAGGTGGCGTTCTG
>JALZNB010000503.1 GCA_030857905.1 Actinomycetota bacterium | reverse complement strand
GCGGGTGGAGCGCGCGCCCCACCCGCACCGTCACACGGCTACAGGACCTCGGGGTTGAGCAGCGTCCTCGGTCGCGTGCCCGCGACGCCCGCCAGCACGTTCTCCACCGCCAACAGACCCATCGCCGCCCGGGTCTGGACGGTCGCGCTGCCCAGGTGCGGCACGATCGTCGCCGACTCGATGTCGAGCAGCGCCTCCTCCACCAGCGGCTCACGCTCGAACACGTCGAGTCCGGCGCCGAAGATCTCACCGGCGCGCAGTGCCTCGGCGAGCGCGGCCTCGTCCACGATCGGCCCGCGCGCGGTGTTCACCAGGACAGCGGACGGCTTCATCGCCCGGAACACCTCGGCGTTGAACAGGTGTCGGGTGTCCGGGGTGAGCGGGGCGTGCACGGAGATCACGTCGGCCTCGGCCACCAGCTTCTCGAAGGTGGTGTACTCGCCGCGGATCTCCTTCTCGACCTCGGCGGGCAGCCGCTGCGCGTCGCTGTAGATCACGCGCATCCCGAAACCGATGGCACGGCGGGCGGCGGCCTGACCGATTCGACCGCAGCCGACGATGCCGATCGTCTTGCCGTAGAGGTCCTGGCCGAGCATCATCCTCGGATCCCAGATCCACTCCTGCCTGGTGCGCAGGAACCGGTCGCCCTCCGGGACCCGACGCACGGCGGCCAGGATCAGCGACCAGGCCAGGTCGGCGGTCGCCTCGGTGAGCACGTCCGGGGTGTTGGTCACCAGGATGCCGCGCTTGGTGCACTCGGGGACGTCGATGTTGTCGAAGCCCACCGCGTAGTTGGCGACGATCTTGAGCTGCGGACCGGCGGCGTCGAGCAGTTCGGCGTCCACGCGCTCGGTGAGCAGCGTGAGCAGGCCGTCCTTGCCCTTGGCGCGACGCAGCAGCTCATCGCGGGGGATCGCGGTCGGCGGGCCGTTGTAGAGGTCGAGCGCGCACGTGCCTTCCAGGGCCGCCATGGCCTCGGGAACCAGCACGCGGGTGAGCAGGATGGAGTGCTCGGTCACTTGGCCACCTCGGCTGCGAGTTCGGCGAACGCGGCGAGCGCCGCGCGGATGTTTTCCGTGGAGTTGGCGTAGGAGAAGCGCAGGTAGCCCTCGCCGTAGGAGCCGAACGCGGTGCCGGGCAGCGCCGCGACACCGGCCTTCTCCAGCAGCAGGTCGGACAGCTCGCCCGAGGACAGACCGAGTTCCTTGATGTTGGGGAAGGCGTAGAACGCGCCGCCCGGACGGACGCAGGAGACACCCGGGATGGCGTTGAGACCGTCGACGATGATCTCCGAACGCTCGGCGAACGCCTTCTTCATCCGGTCGACCTCGTCCCACGGGCCGTCCAGTGCCGCGATGGCGGCGTACTGGCTGAACGCCGACGTGCACGACACCGAGTTGATGACCAGTCGACTGATCGGCTCGACCAGCTTCTGCGGGAACACGCCGAAGCCCAGCCGCCAACCGGTCATCGCGAACGTCTTCGACCAGCCGTCGAGCAGGATCGTGCGCTCGGCCATGCCGGGGACGCTGAGCACACTGCGGTGCTCGCCGTCGTACTGCAGCGCCCAGTACACCTCGTCGCTGAGCACGATCAGGTCGCGCTCGATGGCGATCTTGGCGATGGCCTCGACCTGCTCCTGGGTCAGCGAGCTGCCGCACGGGTTGTGCGGGGAGTTCAGGATGAGCAGCTTGGTCCGGTCGGTGACCAGCGACGCCAGCTCGTCCGGGTCGATGGTGAAGTTGTTCTCCTCACGCAGCGGCACCGGCACCGGGGTGGCTCCGGCGAAGTTGGTGATGGAGGCGTACATCGGGAAACCGGGGTCCGGGTAGAGGACCTCGTCGCCTTCCTCGCAGAGCGCCATGATCGCGAAGAACATGATCGGCTTGGCGCCGGGGGTGATGATGACCTGGTCCGGGTTGGCGTTGAGGCGTCCGGTCCGGCTGAGGAAGTCGGTGACCGACGTGCGCAGCTCGGGGATGCCGGGGGCGGGCACGTAGTGCGTGTGGCCCTGGCTCAGCGCCTCACGGGCGGCGGCTTCGATGTGGGCCGGGGTGTCGAAGTCCGGCTCGCCGATCTCCAAGTGGATCATCGACCGGCCGGTCTTCTCCAGGGCCCGAGCCTTGGCCAGGACCTCGAAGGCGGATTCGGTACCGAGGCGGTCCATCCGACTGGCAAGTTTCACGCGCGCTCCTTCTGGCTGGCTGCCTGACCGGGGGTTACCCGGCGGGCAGGATCAGATCAGCGCGATCGTGCCAGGTTTATCGGCGACCAGGAAAGGTACTGGAAAACACATTCCCTTAACCGGGAAAACACTGAAGGTTCTCGGCCCGCGACGCCGTTGACGAAAAGTCGTGCGCTCACCGCGTCAATACAGTGAAAAGCCCCTATCCGCCGGAAGGCCCCGGACAGCGAAAACGCCGCCACCCGGAGCGAGGTCCGGGTGGCGGCGTTCGTACAGCCGGGTCAGTCGTTGTCCGGCCGGGTGTGGTACTCGAAGACCAGTCCACCGACGGTGATCAGGATCAACACGGTGGCGATCACCAGCAACCAGACCTGCCAGAACGCCAACGCGATGCCGCAGAGACCCGCGGACGCGGCGACCGCGACCGGCCAGTAACTGCCGGGGCTGAAGAAGCCGAGTTCACCGGCGCCGTCACTGATCTCGGCGTCCGGGTTGTCCTCCGGGCGATGCTGCTCGATGCGGCGGGCCACGAAATGGAAGTACGACCCGACGATGAGCGAGAGACCACCGGTGAGGATCAGCGAGACCGTCCCCACCGGCTCCTTCGACCACACTCCGTAGACGATCGCGGAGAGAAAGAAGAAGCCGGTCGTGACATCGAAGAGTCTGGCTTCGACCTTCATGCTGTCCTCACATTCACCTGTCGAGCAGCTGTGTTGATCTCGTGCACGCCGCGTGCCCTAGTTCGACGCGGTGCGCGCGGTGCGGTCGGTGTTGAACGGGCTCGTGGTCACCGCGTGCGGTGTGCACAGCTCGCCGCAGTTCATCGCGGTGAGCGCCTCCGCGGCGGTGTATCCCTTGCCGGTCTTCGGGTTCACCTTGGTGCGCAGTCCCATGTACTGATCGAACTGCTCCGGGCTGATCGCCCGCACCTCGAAGTTCATCACCGAGTGGTAGGTGCCGCACAGCTCCGCGCAGCGACCGACGAACGAGCCGGTCCGGTCGATCCGGTTCTGGAACGTCGAATCCTGGTTGTTCTTGTCCGGGTGCGGGAACACGTCACGCTTGAACAGGAACTCCGGCACGAAGAAGCCGTGGATGACGTCGGTGGCCCGCAGGTTGTACTCGATCGTGCGGTTCGTCGGCAGGACCAGCAGCGGAATCTCGGCGGAACTGCCGATGGTGCGCACGGTCTCGTCGCCCGGCGAGCGCGGCACGTCGAGTGCGCCCTTGCTGGTCTTGTAGGACATGTAGTCGAACTCCCAGTTCCACTGGAAGGCGACCACGTCGACCTTGACGTCTGGGTCGTCGGTCTCGGCCTGCACGTAGTTCTGCGTCGTGGCGGTGAAGTAGAAGAGCACGACCACGATGACCACCGGGATGCCGGTGTAGATGTACTCGAGGAAGTGGTTGTACTGGAACTGCTTGGGCAGCTTGTCGCCACGCTTGCGGTGCGCGATGACCGGCCACAGGATCAGCGCCCAGGTGATGACCCCGACGACGAGCGCGGCGACCATCGACCAGGTCCAGAAATCGCGCATCGCGTGCGCCTGCGGGGTAACGCCTTCTGGCCAGCCGAAGCGCAACACTTCCTCGGTGGAGCAACCGGTCGCGAAGACGGCGACCAGCGCCATCAGACCGGCGACCTTGGCCAGCCGGGCGACCGGCCTGCGGTTCGGCTGCCTGGCGGCACCGGTGGCCAGGGGTGTGCCCACTGCGCGTCCTCCTGCTCGAGGGTGATCTTCTCCCACGTGCTCTTCGACGGCCTGGCGCACCCGTTGGGCAGGCACGATCGGCACTCGTTCAGAGCACTGCGGAGCCTAGCCCAGCGGCACACGGGACACCGTCGGAGGGGTGAGCGGATGTTGGTCACACACCGCACCTCCGCCCAAGAGCCCGGCGAACCTCCGGGCATACTTGCCACTCCCCCACGTATTACCCGGCTCGACACGAGAGGTGCGCGAGAACCGTGTGCGGTCTGCTTGGCCTGGTCTGCCCTTCCGAGATGGATGCCACGGCGGCGCGCTCGGCCGTCGGCGCGGCGATGCGTTGCCAGCGGCACCGCGGTCCCGACGAGAGCGGCACGTGGACCGGGGGTGAGGCGGTCTTCGGCTTCAACCGACTCTCGATGATCGACATCGAGCACTCCCACCAGCCGTTGCCGTGGGGTCCGCCGGAGGAGCCCGAGCGCTACACCCTGCTGTTCAACGGCGAGATCTACAACTACCTCGAACTGCGCGCCGAGCTGACCCAGCGCTTCCGCGCCCGCTTCCACACCGACGGCGACTCCGAGACGATCGTGGCGGCCTACCACTACCTCGGCGAGCAGGCGGTCACCCGGCTGCGCGGCATGTTCGCGTTCCTGATCTGGGACTCGGTCAAGCAGCAGCTCTTCGGCGCCCGCGACCCGTTCGGCATCAAGCCCCTGTTCTGGGCGTCGGGCCCCGGCGGGGTGGCCTTCTCCAGTGAGAAGAAGTCCATCCTGGAACTGGCCCCGAACCTCGGGATCAAGCAGGAACTCGACCGGCGCGCGCTACAGCACTACCTGACGCTGCAGTACGTCCCCGAGCCCGCCACCCTGCACACCAGGATCCACCGGATCGAGTCGGGCAGCTCGTTCACCCTGATCCCCGGCGAGGACCCGGTGGTCAAGCGCTACTGGACCCCCCGGTTCCAGCCGACCCCGGTACAGGGCCCGGCCGACGCCGAGGAGCTGTACTCGCGGATCGCCTCGGTGATGAGCGACTCGGTCCGCATGCACATGCGCGCGGATGTGACGGTCGGCTCGTTCCTCTCCGGCGGCATCGACTCCACCGCCATCGCCGCGCTGGCCCGTGAGCACAACCCGGACCTGGTCACCTTCACCACCGGTTTCGAGCGGCAGGGCTACTCGGAGATCGATGTGGCCGCCGAGACCGCGGCCGCGATCGGCGTCAAGCACGTGGTGAAGACGGTGTCCGCGCAGGAGATGATGGACGCGCTGCCGCTGATCGTCTGGTACCTCGACGACCCGGTGGCCGACCCGGCCCTGGTCCCGCTGTGGTTCATCGCCCGCGAGGCCCGCAAGCACGTCAAGGTCGTGCTGTCCGGTGAGGGCGCCGACGAACTGTTCGGCGGCTACACGATCTACCGCGAACCGATCTCGCTGGCTCCTTTCGAGCGCGTTCCCGGCGCCCTGCGCAAGGCGATGGGCCGGGTCTCGGCGAAGATCCCGGACGGCACCAGGGGCAAGGACCTGCTGCGTCGCGGCTCGCTGTCGCTGGAGCAGCGCTACTACGGCAACGCCCGCATCTTCCGCGAAGACCAGCTGCGCCGCGTCCTGCGCACGTTCGACACGAACGTCAGCCACACCGACATCACCGCCGGTCCCTACCGCGATTCCGAGGGCTGGGACCCGGTTACCCGCATGCAGCACGTCGACCTCTACACGTGGCTGCGCGGCGACATCCTGGTCAAGGCCGACAAGATGACCATGGCCAACTCGCTGGAGCTGCGGGTGCCGTTCCTGGACCCCGAGGTCTTCCGGGTGGCCTCGACGATCCCCCTCGACCAGAAGATCACCCGCGAGACCACCAAGTTCGCACTGCGCCAGGCCCTGCGCCGGGTCGTGCCCGCGCACGTGCTCAACCGCCGCAAACTGGGCTTCCCCGTGCCGATCCGACTGTGGCTGCGCGAGGAGATGTACGACTGGGCCCGCGACATCATCATGCAGTCGCAGACCGAGGCCCTGATCGACAAGAACGCGGTCATGAGCCTGTTGGAGGAACACCGCTCCGGCTCCCTGGACCACAGTCGCCGTATCTGGGCACTGCTGGTCTTCATGCTCTGGCACGGCATCTTCATCGAGCGCCGCATCTCGCCGACGGTCCCGGAACCGCACTACCCGGTCAAGCTGTAATCAGAAGCTCCACACGAGACCCCGGCACGCCTACAGGGTGCCGGGGTCTCGTGTGCCATCCGATCCACGGAACTTGGACCCACACAACGAATTCAGGCTGAAAGACGCCCCACTTCGTCCGCGTGGTATTAGCCGAGCACGGCGCGAAATCGTCCTTCATCATCGGCGACGCCCGTCCCGCCGACACCGTCCTGATCGAAACCACCCGACGCGCCCTGAACGCCGCCATCGCCGTCTCCGTGGTGGGCAATCGACTCGGCGACATCGCGCACGCTGTCGGGGCCATCGGTCGCGCGGCGGGGTACGGCATTCCGCGCGACTTCGGCGGGCACGGCATCGGACGCTCGATGCACGAACCGCCGTCGGTACCGAACGACGGCCGACCAGGCCGAGGTCTACGCCTGCGCGCCGGTCTGGTCCTGGCGATCGAGCCCATGTTCATGGCAGGCGGCAAGAACGACTACACGGTCGCCGATGACGGCTGGGCCCCGCGCACCGTTGACGGCAGTCGAGCCGCTCATGTGGAACACACGATCGCCATCACCGAAGACGGCCCGCGAATCCTGACCCTGGCATGACAGACTGGCCCTGTG
>JALZNB010000491.1 GCA_030857905.1 Actinomycetota bacterium | reverse complement strand
GTCCACGAGACCGTCCCAGCCGAGTTTCGCGGCCACTCCGATCAACGTGCCCGCGATCCCGCCCGCGGCGAATGTGGTCAGGCCACCCCTTTTCCGTCGCACGGCCACGGCCTCCTGTCGCTTCTCGTCCACCGGATCGAGTCGAACAGTTCAGCGTGAACCTACTGGCGGAGATCAACAATGTCTTCCGATCCGGTGCGAGTGGCCATTTCTTGCCACCCACGCGGGAAGACGACGAAACCGGGCACCTGTGGGTGCCCGGTTCTCGACGGAGGACTCAGCCGGAGAACTCGTCCGGGTTCGGACCGAAGCGTTGACCGTTCTCCAGACCGGCGAGCACCGCGAGGTCCTCGTCGTCCAGCTCGAACTCGAACACGTCGATGTTCGCCCTGATCCGGTCGGGCGTGACCGATTTCGGGATGACGATGTTGCCGAGCTGCACGTGCCAGCGCAGCAGCACCTGGGCGCCGGACTTGCCGTACTTCTCGCCCACCCGTACCACCGCCGGGTCGCCGATCAGGTTGCCCTGGGCCAGCGGGCTCCACGCCTCGGTGGCGATGCCGTGTTCGGCGTGGAAGGCGCGCAGTTCGGTCTGCGGCAGGTTCGGGTGCAACTCCACCTGGTTCACCGCCGGGACGATGTCGGTCTCGTCCAACAGGCGGTTCAGGTGCGGGATGTGGAAGTTGGAGACACCGATCGAGCGGGCCCGGCCATCGGCGCGGATCTTCTCGAACGCGCGCCACGAGTCGAGGTAGGTGTCCCGTGACGGCGCGGCCCAGTGGATCAGGTACAGGTCGACCTGGTCGAGCTTGAGCTTGGCCAGGCTCTCGTCGAACGCGCGCAGCGTCGAGTCGTAGCCCTGGTCGCTGTTCCACAGCTTGGTGGTGACGTAGAGCTCCGCGCGCGGCAGGCCGGAGGCCGCGATGGCCTCGCCGGTGCCGGACTCGTTGCCGTAGATCGCAGCGGTGTCGATGCTGCGGTATCCGGCGGCGAACGCGGTGGACACGGCCTGGACGACGGTGTCGTCGGGCACCTGCCACACCCCGAAGCCGAGCTGCGGGATGGTGTTGCCGTCGTTGAGCTTGACGTCGGGGACAACCTTCGACATGGAATGACTTCCTTCGTCCGCGAAATTACTTTCCTACGCTAAGTACCCAACACGCGGAGGTGCCCAAACGTTCCCCGCAGCACAGCGCGGCCCCCTCGGTTCACCCGAAAGAGCCGCGCTGTGGGAAGCGAACTCAACTGCTGTAGGCGTCCAGCGGAGGGCAGGAACAGACCAGGTTGCGGTCACCCTTGGCGCCATCGATGCGGCGCACCGGCGGCCAGATCTTCGGCGCGTTCGGGCCGGCCGGGAACACCGCTTCCTCGCGGCTGTACGGGTGGTCCCACTTGCCCGCGATCGACGCGGCCGTGTGCGGCGCCCCGACCAGCGGGTTGTCCTCCAGTGGCCACTCGCCCGCCGCGACCCGGTCGACCTCGCCCTTGATCGCGATCATGGCGTCGATGAAGCGGTCGATCTCGGCCAGGTCCTCGCTCTCGGTGGGCTCCACCATGAGCGTGCCCGCGACCGGGAACGACATCGTCGGCGCGTGCAGTCCGTAGTCGGCGAGGCGCTTGGCCACGTCGTCCACGGTGATGCCGGTCGCCTTCGTCATCGGACGCAGGTCGAGGATGCACTCGTGGGCGACGAAGCCGCCCGCGCCGGTGTAGAGGACCGGGAAGTGCTCGTCGAGCCGCCGCGCGATGTAGTTCGCCGACGCGACCGCCGTCAGCGTGGCCCGGCGAAGGCCGTCGGCACCCATCATCCGCACATACGCCCACGAGATCGGCAGAATCGACGCGCTGCCCCACGGGGCCGCGCTGATCGGGCCGACACCGGTCGCGGGACCGGCCTCGGGCTGCAGCGGGTGGTTCGGCAGGAACGGCGCCAGGTGCTCGCGCACGCCGATCGGGCCGACACCGGGGCCGCCGCCGCCGTGCGGGATGCAGAAGGTCTTGTGCAGGTTGAGGTGCGAGACGTCCGAGCCGAACTTGCCGTAGCGGGCGAGTCCGATGAGGGCGTTGAGGTTCGCCCCGTCCACATAGACCTGGCCGCCCGCGTCGTGCACCAGTCCACACACCTCGCGCACGGTGTCCTCGTACACCCCGTGCGTCGACGGGTAAGTGAGCATGATGGCCGCGAGGTCGTCCCTGTGCGCGTCCACAGTGGAGCGCAGGTGGGCCATGTCGATGTTGCCCGACACGTCGCACTTCACCACGACCACCCGCATACCCGCCATGACCGCGCTGGCCGCGTTCGTGCCGTGCGCGCTGGACGGGATCAGGCAGATGTCGCGCTCACCGTGCCCCTGGCCGCGGTGGTAGGCGCGGATCGCGAGCAGGCCCGCGAACTCGCCCTGGCTGCCCGCGTTCGGCTGCAGGCTGACCGCGTCGTAACCGGTCAACTCGGCCAGCCAGCCCTCCAGATCGCTGACGACCTTGAGGATGCCCCTGGCGTCCTCGGTGGGCGCGAACGGGTGCAGGTCGGCGAAGGCGGGCCAGGTGATCGGCTCCATCTCCGCGGTCGCGTTGAGCTTCATCGTGCAGGAGCCCAGGGGGATCATGCTGCGGTCGAGGGCGACGTCCTTGTCCGAGAGCGACCGCAGGTAGCGCAGCAGCGCGGTCTCGGAGCGGTGCGTGGAGAACACCGGGTGGGTGAGGTAGTCGGAGGTTCGTTCCAGTGCGGCCGGGATCGCGTCGGAGGTGTCGGCGTCGAGCGCGTCCACGTCACCGTCGACCCCGAAGGCCCGCCACACCGCGCGCACGTGCTCGCGGGTCGTGGTCTCGTCGGCGGCGATGCCGACCTGGTCCGCGTCGACCCGGCGCAGGTTGACGCCCAACTCGCGGGCCGCCGCGACGACGTCCGCCGCCTTGCCGGGCACCCGGGCGAGGACGGTGTCGAAGAAGTCGCCGTGGACGATCTCGACGCCACCCGCGCGCAGACCGGCGGCCAACACCGCGGCCATGCGGTGAGCGCGGGTCGCGATCGCGCGCAAGCCGTCCGGGCCGTGGTAGACGGCGTACATCGACGCGACGACGGCCAACAGGACCTGCGCGGTGCAGATGTTGGACGTGGCCTTCTCGCGGCGAATGTGCTGCTCACGGGTCTGCAACGCCAAGCGGTAGGCGACGGTGCCGTCAGCGTCGGTGCTGACACCGACCAGGCGACCGGGGAGCTGGCGCTCCAACCCGGCACTGACAGCCATGTAGCCCGCGTGCGGTCCACCGAATCCCATCGGCACGCCGAAGCGCTGAGTCGTGCCCACGACGGTGTCCGCGCCGATCTCGCCGGGCGGGCGCAGCAGGGTCAGCGCGAGCAGGTCGGCGGTGACCGCGACCTTGGCGCCACGCTCGTGGGCGGCCGCGATCAGGGCCTCATGATCACGCACGGCGCCGCTGGCGCCGGGGTAGGACAGCAGGATTCCGAAGAAGTCGCCTTCGGGCAGACCGTCGGTGAGGTCGGCGACGACGACCTCGATGCCGAGGGGCTCCGCGCGGGTCTCGATGACGGCGATGGTCTGCGGGAACGTGTCGGCGTCGACGACGAACCGGGCCGACTTCGAGCGGCCCGCGCGACGCAACAACGTCATCGCCTCGGCGGCCGCGGTCGACTCGTCGAGCATCGATGCGTTGGCGGTGCGCAGGCCGGTCAGGTCGGAGACCATGGTCTGAAAGTTCAGCAGCGCCTCAAGGCGGCCCTGGGAGATCTCCGGCTGATAGGGCGTGTACGCGGTGTACCAGGCGGGGCTCTCCAGTACGTTGCGGCGGATCACCGGCGGGGTGACCGTGCCGTAGTAGCCGAGGCCGATCATCTGGGTCAGCGTGCGGTTGCTCGCGGCCAGCTCCCGCAACTCGGCCAGCGCGCCGATCTCGGTGGCGGGCGCGGGCAGGGCCAGGTTCAGGTCACCCTCGCGGATCGACTCCGGCACGGCGTGCTGCGCGAGCTCCTCCAGCGAACCCACCCCGATGACGTCCAGAATCCTGGCCAGCTCGGCGGGCCGAGGACCGACGTGCCGATCGGCGAACGGGGTGCCGTGCTCCAGCGCGGCGAGGGGAATGCGGTCCCTGGTCATTGACAAGCTCCTCCGGCGTTCGGGGTCGGGCGCACGCGGGCGGCTGCCCGCAGCCCTCCCCCTCTGTCCGTGCCCGCGAACGGGCGCCTGAGAGCTTCGCCCGCGCACGCGGGCTTGCACCTTCGGCGGGGCCACCGGTGGCGGCCCGCTTTCCAGAGGCGTCTCGCCCACGCGGTCCTGGGTGCCTGAGAGGTTCCGGGGAGGAATTGCTCCTTCGGCGCCGAGCCGGGTGAGACCGCTCGGACTCTCCCGCGTGGGTTCTGCGACGACGCGTGAAGTCTAACCCCTCGATCGGGTAAGTCGATTGCGCGCGGTGACCGAGCTGGGGTCCACTGCGGCCATGGACACCGCTGCCGCGCTCGCGGCTCTCGACCGGCGGCTTCGCCGGGAGCTGTCGCCCATGGACAGCCACACGTCGGTCGAGCGCACGCGGACGGTCACCCGGCACCTCAGTGGCCTTTCGCACGGCTGGTCCGGTGTGCTGTGGACGGACCTCGACGAGTCGATCGCGGACGATGTCATCCGCGCGGAGCTAATCCGGTTCCGGGAGTCGGCCGGACCGTACGAGTGGAAGCTGTACCACCACGACCAGCCGGTCGATCTCGGTGCGCGACTGACGGCCGCTGGGTTGACCGCGGGCGAGAACGAGTCGGTGATGGTGGCCGAGGCGACGACCGTGCCGGTGTTCTCGGCTCCCGCCGGGGTCGAGTTGGTCGATGCGTACGACGCGGACGGGGTCGAGCGGGCGGTGGCGGTCCACGCGGCGGCGTTCGGCGACGATGTCGGATGGCTACGGGATCGAATGCGTCATCTGTTGGCCGACGCTCCCGAGCGGGTTGTGCTGGTGCTCGCCGTGGTGGACGGCGAAGCGGTCGGCGCGGCGCGCACCGAGTACCACCCCGGCACGGACTTCGCCGGGTTGTGGGGAGGTGGCACGGTCGCCGCCTGGCGGGGCAAGGGGATCTACAAAGCGTTGGTGAGCCACCGGGCGCGACACGCGGAGCGGCGTGGGGTGCGCTACCTGCAGGTGGACGCGGCCCCGAGCAGCGAGCCGATCCTCACCCGGATGGGGTTCGACCGGATCACCGGGACCACGCCTTACCGGCTGGCCTGACTCCGGGTCGAGGCTAACCGGCGTTGCGGGTCTTGCGGCGACGGGTGAGTTCGTCGTCGTCGACCGGGACCAGTTCATAGCCGTCGACGCGCTCGGCCGGGAAATCGTGGATGGTGCCGCTGATCTCGCGGATCGCGCCGCTGACGGCGATGCCGAAGACCCCCTGACCGCCTTGGAGCAGGTCGACCACCTCTTCGGGGGAGGTGCACTCGTAGACGGTCGTGCCGTCACTGAACAGGGTGATCTTGGCCAGGTCGCGCACCCCACGTCGGCGCAGGTGGTCCACCGCGACCCTGATGTTCTGCAACGAAACCCCGGTGTCGAGCAACCGCTTGACGACCTTGAGGACCAACACGTCCTTGAACGAGTACAACCGTTGCGACCCGGACCCGTGCGCGCTGCGCACGGTGGGGATGACCAGCCCGGTGCGGGCCCAGTAGTCGAGTTGCCGATAGGTGATCCCGGCGATCTGACATGCGGCAGGCCCCCGGTAGCCCACCATTTCGTCCGGCAGTGAGGCGTCCGGAAACAGTTCGCCCTGCTCTGGAGAATCAGCCCCGGCGGGACTTTCCTCGAACACGCCTGCCTCCCCTCGTCCGGCCACCGATGGCCGGCGAACGAGACCGCCCGTTCCGCTGGGGGAACCGTCGGCCATGACGATCGGCCGGTGTGCGCAGCGGAGAATCACACCGGCGCGATTCGCCTCTCCCTGACGGTAAGACGGCCACGCACCCAGGTCAACGCGACGCGCGGGTGACAGGGCGGGAACCCGTCTCCGGAATATACGACGGCGGGATCTTCGGCGCAGAGTGTGATTGGCTGCTCGACCGACCGTCAGTCGAGCATTCAGGTGACGGTTGTTCGGATCGAAGGCACCCATGCCCGACCGATATCGCCACCCCGCCCGGTCTTCCGGGACAAACACCCGTGAAGCGCGGAGTAGGCACGCGCGGGAACGCATTCTCCACATGACCGATCCAGATGTGGAGAGCGATCGGTGAATCGGTTATTCGCGGACGCCACAAACGAAGAGGAGTAGACAACACACCATTGTCCGGGAACTACGCCGACACCCACGGTCCGACGGCCGCGATGGTCGTCGGACCGTCCCGAGTTATGTGTCAGCGCCCCGAAAATCCTCCGGTGACACCGAGTCGAGGAACTCGCGGAACTTCTCCACCTCGTCCTCCTGCTCGTCGGGGATGATCAGTCCGGCTTCCTGCAGGACCGAATCCTCGGCGTGGATCGGCACCCCGACCCGGAGCGCGAGCGCCACCGAGTCGCTGGGGCGGGCCGAGACGCGGACATCACCGTCGAAGACCAACTCGGCGAAGAACGTCCCTTCGCGCAGATCGGTGATCCGGACCTGTTCCAACTCGCGGCCGAGGGCTCCGATCACGTCCTTGAGCAAGTCGTGGGTCAACGGCCGCGCGGGCCGCACCCCCTGTTGCTCCAACGCGATCGCCGTCGCCTCGACCGATCCGATCCAGATCGGGAGGTAACGCTCACCTTCGGTCTCTCGCAGCAACAAGATCGGCTGGTTCGCGGGCAGCTCCACCCGCACACCGACGACACGCATTTCACTCATCGGGCTCGCCTCCCTCCGCTCGCTGGGGCATCGGCGTCCCGTACTTTCGAGGATCGCTCATCGCTTCCTTCGACGCTACCCGCCATCCGGTCGCCACGCCCGACTATTCCACAGTGATCAGATCACAATGCGCTACCGCGAAGCCATGCCTGCGACTGAATCAGCCGCCGGTGACACGGCGAAGCGCGGCCTTCACAAGCAGGGTATGCAACCCCACCGACAATGCCGCGAGGTCTCGGACGAGCCCGTCGGCCCGTTCGCGGGCCGCCGGGTCGCGCTGGCGGTACATCGGGGCCACGACCTGCTCCAACAGGTCCACCTCGCGGTCGGCGGACGCGCGGAACGCACGCAGGTGACGTGGCTCGATGCCGTACTCGGCCAACAACGACGCCGTGCGCGCGACCTGGACCGTGTCGGCGTCGAACCCACCGCCCTCGTCCGCGCGGACGAGGCCGTACTGCTCCAGTTCGGAAAGCAGACCCTCACCGACCCCCGACCGGCCGATCAGTTCGAGCCGGGTGAGTCGGATGCCGGGGTCGCTGACGAAATCGACCGGGGATGCCGCGGAGGGCACCGGGGTCAGCTCCCGCGCCGGACGCTGAACCGCGGTGACCGCCTCGCTCTCTCCCCGGTCGACCTGGTCGAGTTGTTCCTTGATGACCTTCAACGGCAGGTAGTGATCGCGCTGGGCGGCCAGGACGAAGCGCAGCCGGGCCACGTCGGCCTCACTGAACCGGCGGTAGCCCGACGGCGTGCGTTCCGGACTGATCAGGCCCTCCGCCTCGAGAAACCGGATCTTGGAGATCGTGACGTCCGGAAAGTCCGGGCGCAGCCGCGCCAGTACCGCCCCGATGGTCGACCCGTTGTGGGCAGGCCGCCGGGCAGCCGTCACGGGTGTCCCCGCTTAGGCGCCCGCGCCGGGGCCGGTGAGGAACACCAGTCGGAACTTGCCGATCTGTACCTCATCGCCGCCCGCGAGGACCGCCTGGTCGACCGGCTCGCGGTTGACGTAGGTGCCGTTGAGGCTGCCCACGTCGATCACCACGAACTCGCCGCCCTCACGCCGGAACTCCGCGTGCCGCCGGGAGACGGTGTCGTCGTCGAGGAAGATGTCGCTGTCGGGGTGCCGTCCCGCACTGGTGGTGTCGCGGTCGAGCAAGAAACGGGAACCCGCGTTGGGGCCGCGCTTGACCACGAGCAGAGCCGACCCGGCAGGCAGGGCGTCGACACCCGCGACCGTGGGTTCGGCGGCGGCGGCCGGGGCCTCGCGGCTCTCCGCTTCGGCGAGGAAGTCGGCCCGGAAGACCGATGTCCGCTCCGGAGACTGCTCCGGCGGGACGCCGGGCCCGTCGTTGGTGCTCACCTGAGCTCTCCTCCTGCTGGTCAATTCCGCTGACTTTCGATGTTCAAGCTATGCCAACGTACCGTGCGCGATCAGCGGGCTTACCGCTGGCCTCCCGCTGCCGCGCGATCGAAGGAAGATCGTCTCACGGCGTGGTGGCGACCGACAGACCCAACTGCCTGTTTCAGCGACAGGTTGCGTGAAGGTGGCGCCTGACGCGGCCCCGACCAATCACCCGGGTTGTCGCACCGACCCCAGCGCGGAGCGCGTCTGCACCACGTAAAGCAGCCCCGACCACAGGAACAGCAAGCCGCCCCAGATCGCGAACGCGTACGCCACCGGCCGGGCGATGGTCGCGGCCGTCGAGGCGCCCTGGGCGAGCAGCAGAAGGGGGAAGGCGTACATCAGGTTGAACGTGGCGGCCTTGCCGACGTAAGTCACCTCGGGCGGGGCGAACCCGTTGCGCCGCAACAGTGCGATGCACAGGGCGACCAGCACGTCTCGCAACACCAGCACGACGGCCACCCACAGCGGCACGATGTCGCGGATCACGAAGGCGATGATGGTGGCGAAGGTGTAGAGCCGGTCGGCGGCGGGGTCGAGCAGCGCGCCGAGTCTGCTGGTCTGGTTCATCCAGCGGGCGATCTTGCCGTCGAGCCAGTCGGTGAATCCACTGACCATGAGCACGACGATCGCCCACTCGTCGGCTTGGGGGCCCAGGAGGAGGTAGACGAACAGGGGGACACCGGCCAGGCGCAGCATGCTCAGGACGTTGGGGATCGTCCACACGCGATCGGGCAACTGCTCGTCAACGACCTCGGCCATGGCCGGAAGCCTATGGGGCTCGCGCGCGCCCTTCATGGCGGCACCCGGTGCCGCCATGAAGTCGCGTCGCTCACGATCTAGGTCTTGACGCCCCGGTTCAGCGACCACCCACGCCGTTCCAGCGCGTCGTTGCTCAACGATTGTGGCCGCCCGTACGCGTCGAACCCCACCCAACGCGCGCTCCCCGACACGGATTCCAGCACGAACGCTCGGCCGCCACTCCACACAACGCTGCATGGAACGGTCGGAAGGGTGCGCTGTCCACGCAGGGCCACTCGGGAGTGATCACCGTCGCGGCGGGTTCGTACGACTCCCGGATAGTCATCGTCGTTCATTGTCAATCCTCCTTCGCCAGGCCTGTCGGACGCGAGTTCGGAAACGTTAAGCGGCGTCCACATAGTGGACGGGCCCGGTGATCGCCTACCTTGACACCGTGCTCGGGGCGGCGAAAGTCTCGACCAACGCGGCGCAGAACGCCGGTAGATCATCCGGCTTGCGACTGCTCACGATGGGAGTCCCATTCGTGCAGATCACCACTTCCTCGTCCACCCACTCCGCGCCCGCGTTGCGCAGGTCGGTTCGCAGGCTGGGCCACGATGTGAGCTTGCGACCGCGCACCACATCGGCCTCGACCAGCGTCCACGGTCCGTGGCAGATCACCGCGATGGGCTTTCCCGAATCGATGAACCCGCGAACGAACGCGACCGCCTTCTCATCAGCGCGCAGTAGATCGGGATTGGCTACACCACCAGGC
>JALZNB010000471.1 GCA_030857905.1 Actinomycetota bacterium | reverse complement strand
CAGAACTCGTTGCCCTCGGGATCGGCGAGGACCGCCCAACCTCGGCCGTTCGGCTTGCGGAGGTCGTTCACCATCGTCGCGCCTATGCCGAGCAGTCGTTCCACCTCCTCATCGCGTGGGATGTCAGGGCGGAGGCAGAGGTGGAGGCGATTTTTCGTAGTTTTCGATTCGGGAACGGCGTTGAAGAACAACGTCGGTTGACCGGCGATCTCGATGATCGCCTCCGGGTCGCCTGGCTGGTCGTCAGGGTGGATCGGGTGTCCTACGACCTGGCTCCACCACGAGGCGAGGGTGAACGTGTCGGCACAGTCAAAGGCGATGTTCAAGACAGTGGAAGTCACTGCCATACCGTCCGCATCGGACTTAACGCTGTCAACCGAGATTCTCATCGCGGCTGATGGATTCGAATCCACCAGCCGCGACGACCTCTTCGGTGACCGAGCGTCGGTCAGTGTCCGGACAGGCGCAGTACGCCTACTCGTCCCTTGGCGCCGGACGCCCAGCAGGCGCCGTCCGCCGCACAGTCGACAGTGTCGAAAGAGCCCGAGTCGAACTGGTGCCACGTCCGGCCACTGTCGAAGGTCACATCGCTGCCAGTGGTGCCCACCGCGAGCGCGGCGGTCGGCAGGAACGGGTGCCAGGTGACCCCGGAACGGTAACCCTGTGGCGAGGTCGTCGGCTTTTCCCAGCTCCTGCCGCCGTCGCGGGAGATGCCGAGGGCATCAGTGCCGTTGGTGGGCGCCGCGTAGTCGCCGCCGACGGCGATTCCCCGCTTGTGGTCGCGCCAGGCGGTCGCGAACACGCCTGCGCTCGGACCGCTGGCGAGCACCGTGTCGATGGCCGACCAGGTGCGGCCCCGGTCGCGCGAGTGCAACACCCGCGCCTTGGCGCCGCCGCCGGTGGCGATCCACGCGTCTCGCCCACCCGCGACGCTGATGCACTGGCCGCTCGCGGCGAACGCGAACTCCCCGGCCAGCGCATCGGGCATCCCGGTGGTGGGCAGAGTGGCCCAACTCTCGCCGCCGTCGCTTGTGGACAGTACGCGGAACTTGCCGTTCACCGGGTCGCTGAGGGCGAGACCGTGCCTGCGGTCGAAGAACGCCATGCAGTCGTAGAACGCCGTCGGCTCGGCGTTGCGGAACGTCTCACGCCACGTCGTACCACCGTCTTCGGTGCGGAAGATGCGCGACTGCTCGCCCTCGCCGATGGTCATGGCCACGGCCGTGTTCGCGTCGAACGCCTCGATGTCGCGCAACTCCAACCGCTCAGTGTCCGGCGGGGATGATTTCTGCCAACTCCGACCGCCATCGACTGTCCGTAACACGGTTCCGCCGCTTCCACTGGCCCAAGCGACCCGATGGCTGATCGCGGAGAGACCACGCAACTGGGCGGTGGTGTCGGTCGCGGACAGCTTCCAGGTCAACGTGGTCTGGGTGTCGGCCGCGGCCGGGACCTGCGTCAGACAGGTGACAACCGCGGCGAGCGCGGCGATGATCAGGGGTCGCCTCATGTCAGCGGAACCTAGCCGACCACTCCTGCCCTGACTAGAGCCATGACGGTCGTCCGGCCCACGACTGCCTCGACATCAGGGGCGAAGACAAAGGATCACACCACCTTTCCGTCTGCCATGCCGCAGCCCAGAACTCGACGGCGAGGTCTTCAGGAGCTGGGACGCTCAACGCCGGCTCTCTCGGCAGTCCTGCCAACCAACCTTGCCAGCAGATCCTGCCCACCCCGCCAGTTCGCCGACAGTCCATGCCAACCTCGCCAGCCTTCGTCCCCGACGCGGATCGAACCATGTCAGAAAAGTGCGGTCCTCCAGCGCGAGTCGGGAACCTGAATGCTTGCTCCTGAATTGATTTGGTCAGCATTGTGGGAGTGACTGCTAGATCGTTGTTACATCACTTGGCGTGTGCTGCCAAGGGTTATTGCCGCAGTTCACCGTTCACAAGAGACTAACGAGCTAGGTCGAGGCAAGCCGCACGCATCAGGTGATGAGTGCGGCAGGTGACCGGGCCTGCCGAGCCGCTGAGCGCGTGGTGACCCCGTCGACGGCGGTGATCGATTCCCACTCTGGCCGCGCCGCTGAAACAGCCCGGGCCAGGGTGTGTTCCACGAACCAGCAGCGGAATAAGACGGAGCGGTAGGTCGGGGGGTGCGACGATGCCGATGGTGGGACCTCGCTCGGTCAGCGGTGGCGGCGCAACCGTCGTCTGCTCACAGGTGTGGGACTCGCGAGTTGGTGGGTGAAGGTGTGGCGGTAGGCGAGGAGCGACGTCCTGGTCGTGGGCGGCGGCCAAGGCTGTGGGGAGCAGTCCCCACGTCTACTCGGCCATGATCCGTACCACCCGCAAATGCCGCACCACATAGCTCAGGAACAGGCACTCGGCGAGGTGACTCGACCGGGCCGATGGAAGTTCGTCAACCACAGGGATGTTCTGGCCGTCAAGCCGGCCGGGTCGTGTGCGCCGGTGGTGGTTCCGCCGCTTGCCGACGACTGTCAGCGGGTGGACAACCCCGCGTCGTAGGCGAGCAGACCCGCCTGGGTCCGGTTGGCGCAGTTCAATTTCACCAGCATCCGTGAGACATAGCTCTTCACCGTCGCCTCGCTCAGCGACAGCCGAGCCGCGATTTGGGCGTTCGACATGCCCTGGCCAAGGCCACCGAGGACTTCGGTCTCCCGTTCGGTTAACTCCCGGACCCGCCGAAGCGCGCTTTCGCGACTCGCCTGTTCGCTTGCCTGTGCGGCCACCAACCGGCGAGTCGCGGCCGGGGACAGCACGGTGTGTCCGGCCGCGGCGACCCGGACGAGG
>JALZNB010000432.1 GCA_030857905.1 Actinomycetota bacterium | reverse complement strand
CGCCCGCACCACCGCGGGCGGCGTCACCCGCAGGCTCGCCGACATCAGCGCGGCCGAGCGCGACCTCGGCTGGAAGCCGACGATGGACCTGCACGAGGGCCTCGCCGACCTGGTCGAGTGGTGGAAGAGCATCGCGAAGGTATGACCCGAGCTCAGAGGGAGACAGCACCGATGATTCCCGTGATCAAGCCCTGGCTCGGCGAGGAGGAGGCGGCCGCCGCCGCGGACACCGTGCGCTCCGGTTGGGTCGCCCAGGGTCCGCGCGTCGCCGAGTTCGAGGCCGGGTTCGCCGCGTCGGTCGGACAGAGCCAGGGCATCGCGCTCTCGTCCTGCACGACCGCGCTGCACCTGTCGCTGCACCTGCTCGGCGTCGGGCCGGGCGACGAGGTGGTCGTCCCGTCGTTCTCGTTCATCGCCACGGCCAACGCCGTGCGCTACGTCGGGGCCACCCCGGTGTTCGCCGACGTGGACGCCGCGACCGGCAATCTCACGCCGGAGACGGTGGATGCGGTGCTCACACCGAAGTCGGTCGCGGTGATCGGCGTGCACCAGGGCGGTATGCCCTTCGACGTGGACGCGCTCGAAGCGTTGTGCGCCAAGCGGAGTCTCGCCCTGGTGCAGGACGCGGCCTGTGCGGCCGGATCGACCTACAAGGGCAAGCCGGTCGGTACGGGCGCGAGCATGGCCGCGTGGTCGTTCCACCCGCGCAAGCTGCTCACCACCGGTGAGGGCGGGATGCTCACCACCGACGACGCCGAGTGGGCCGTGCGGCTGCGTCGGTTGCGCGAGCACGGGATGAGCGCATCGGCCGCCGAGCGGCACAACGCCTCGGGGGTGAAGCTCGAGTCCTACGACGAGGTCGGCTTCAACTTCAGGATGACCGACGTGCAGGCGGCGATCGGGCTGGTGCAGCTCGCCAAGCTGCCCGAGGTCATCGCCAAGCGCCGCGAGATCGCCGAGCGCTATCACAAGATGCTCGCCGAGATCGACGGCCTGCGTCCGGTCGGCGACCCGGAGTACGGGACGACGAACTACCAGTCGTTCTGGGTGGTACTCCCCGACGAGTACCAGGGGTCCGTTGTGGACGTCCTCAATGGACTGTTGGAGCGCGGGGTCTCCGCGCGCCGCGGAATCATGGCCTCCCACCTGGAAGGCGCCTACGCGGACGCCCCGAGGGTGGAACTCCCGGTCACCGAGCGGCTGACCCGGCGTTCGTTGATCCTGCCGGTGTTCCACCAGATGACCGATGCCGAGCAGGACACGGTCGTCACCGGACTCACCGAGATCCTGCGGGAAACAGCCAGGTGAGCGCACGCCCACTGCTGTTGGTCGGCGCGGGCGGGCTGGCGAGGGAAGTCCTCGCCGCCGTCCGGGCCGCCGATTCTGCTCCACAGTGGACTGTCGAGGGCTTCCTCGACGACAACGCGGCCACGCACGGGCGGACCATCGACGGTCTGCCCGTGCTCGGCCCGATCGACATGGTCGTCGACCGCACCGACGCCGCCATCGTGTTGTGCACGGCCAGTACGCGCAACCAATCCAGCCGCAAGCTCATCGCCGACCGACTCGGCCTGTCGCCCGACCGGTACGCCACAGTCGTCCACCCCGCGGCGAGCGTGGCGCTGGGCACCACGATCGGCGCGGGCACGGTTCTGCTGGCCTTCGCCACGGTCACCGCGCCGCAGACCATCGGCGCACACGTGATCGTCATGCCGCACACCACTTTCACCCACGACGACCACGTCGGCGACTACACCACCTTCGCCAGCCGGGTGTCACTCTCCGGCGACGTCACGGTGGGGGAGACCGCGTACCTGGGCAGCGGAGCCCTGGTGCGGGAGGGACTGACCATCGGCGCCGGTGCCCTCATCGGCATGGGTGCCGTCGTGCTCGAGGACGTACCACCGTCCGAGGTGTGGGTGGGCAGTCCCGCCCACCGCCTCCGCCCGTCCGCGACCTGACCGTTCGATCCCACCACCCCGATCCCAGCTCACGAGGACTTCTGATGACACCAGCCCCGATCCCACCCGTTGACCTGAAGTTCCAGCACAACGAGGTCGCCGACGAGGTCGCCGAGGGCTGGGCAGCGGTCCTGGCCAAGACCGCGTTCGTCGGCGGCCCGCAGGTGACCGAGTTCGAGCAGGCCTACGCGGACTACAGCGGAGTCGCGCACGCCGTCGGCGTCGCCAACGGCACCGACGCGCTGGAACTGGCCCTGCGCGCCGTCGGCGTCGGCCCCGGCGACGAGTGCGTCCTGCCGACCAACTCCTTCATCGCTACTGCCGAGGCCGTCGCCCGCGCGGGCGCGACTCCGGTTTTCGTCGACCACGACGAGGACAGCTTCCTGATCGACACCAAGGCCGCGCTCGCCGCGTTCACCGACCGCACCAAGGCTGTGCTGCCGGTGCACCTCTACGGCCAGATCGCCCCGGTCGAGGAACTGCTCGCCGTCGCCAACGAGAAGGGCGTCGTCGTCGTCGAGGACGCGGCCCAATCCCAGGGCGCGCGCCGCAACGGCGGCCGATCCGGCTCACTCGGCCACATCGCGGGCACGAGCTTTTACCCGGGCAAGAACCTTGGTGCGTATGGCGACGCGGGTGCCGTTACCACCAACGACTCCGACCTCGCCGACCGCGTGCGGCTGCTGAGCCAGCACGGTTCGTCCCAGAAGTACGTGCACAGCGCGCTGGGCTTCAACAGCAGGCTCGACACGCTCCAGGCGGTCGTCCTGAGCGCCAAGCTGCGCCGCCTCGACACCTGGAACGCGGCCCGCGTCGCCGCCGCCGAGTACTACGGCGAGATGCTCGCCGGTGTCGACGGCGTCAAGGCCCCATCGGTCCTGCCGGGCAACGAGCACGTGTGGCACCTGTACGTCATCCGCGTCGCCGACCGCGACCGCGTCGTGGACCACCTGCGCGGCAACGGCGTCGGCGCCGCCATTCACTACCCGACACCGATCCACCTGACCGACCCGTTCGCCGCGTTCGCGGGCGGCACCGGTTCGTTCCCGATCGCCGAGCGGGTCGCGACCGAGATCCTCAGCCTGCCGATCTACCCGGGAATCACCAGGTCCCAGCAGGAACGGGTGGTCGAGGTCCTGACCGAGGCCCTGGCGTGAGCGAGGTTTTCGTCCACCCCAACGGTCTCTGCGAGAGCACGGACGTCGGCGCTGGCACCCGGGTGTGGGCGTTCGCGCATGTGTTGCCAGGGGCCAAGATCGGCCGCTCGTGCAACATCTGCGACGGCGCGTACGTGGAGAACGAGGCCGTTCTCGGTGACAACGTCACGGTCAAGAACAACGTACTGGTGTACAACGGCGTGACGTGCGAGGACAACGTGTTCCTCGGGCCCAACGCGGTGTTCACCAACGACATGCGCCCCCGCGCCCACCAGAAACTCGGCGGCGACGCACTACTGCCGACACTGGTTCGTGAAGGTGCGACCCTGGGTGCGGGCGTGGTCGTGGTGTGTGGCACCACAATCGGCCGCAACGCGTTCATCGGCGCGGGCGCCGTGGTGGCCCGCGACGTTCCGGCACACGCGTTCCTGGTCGGCAACCCGGCCCGTCAACACGGCTGGGTCTGCCGTTGCGCGACCCGGCTCGACGCCGATTTGCGCTGCCCGTCCTGCGGTACCGAACACCGGCTGGTGTCCGACACCGAGGGTCTGACGGCCGTCTGATCCGAAGGTGGCCGGTGACAGGGTTACCGGCCACCTGCTTCGGCCTTCTTGGTCTCGTCCCGCATCCGCTTGCGCACTTCCGAGAGCAGCTCGTCGTCACTGACCTTGGACAGGTCCGCGTCGTCGACCCCGGCCACGTCCGACACCTTGATCCCGGCGAGCCGCCACGCGCGGTCGACGGGGTAGTTGACCACGCGCGCCACCTTCGCGACCGTCTCCGGACGATGTTCGTTGTGGAACTTCTCTCCCTGGCGCACTTCGAATCCGCGTTCGAGGTTGCGCCAGAGCGTGTCGCTCACGCCTGCTCGACGTGCCGCTTCTCGTTTGCCGATCCCGAGTTCCTCACGGGCTCGGCGGATGTCAGGTCCCAGTGGCCACTCGGGCAGTTGCTTCGTCATGAACAGAATGATCAGTGCAAAGTGTTGCAAAGTCCACTAGCAAAACACCAACGGCTTTTGCGCTGGTAGACGGCTCCTGCGTGCGTTTGGATGTTGAAAATTCGCACACAAGTCCAGTGCTTTGCGACGCTTTGCGTCGTGCTTTGCACACGTTCTATGGACAGGCGACTGCGACCGCGGTCAGAATCACCCGATCGGGTGCCGACCTGGCCCCGCGGAGCGTGGAGCCGCCCTGTGCCGGGATCGCCCGCTCAGACCTTCGTCTGCGGGCAGCTCTGGGCTCGGCCGAGGACTGAGCGCGCGGTCCTTGAAAAAGAGCCGGTCATCGACCGTTCTTCTTCGGTTTCTTGGTGGCGTCGACCCGCATTCGCCTGCGCACTTCCGAGAGCAGGTCGTCATCACTGATTTTGGACAGGTCGGTCTCACCCGCCTCGGTGTCGTTCTCGGGTACATCGATTCCGGCCAACCGCCAGGCGACGTCCACCGGATAATTCACCACCCGCGCCGCTTTCGCGACAGTCTCAGGTCGTGGCGATGCCCGGAACTTGATACCTTGGCGCAATTCGAATCCGCGTTCGAGGGTGCGCCAGAGCGTGTCACTCACCCCAGCCCTACGCGCGGCCTCCCGCTTGGCGAGTCCGAGTTCTTCGCGCGCCCGTTGGATTTCCGGCCCCAGCGGCCAGTCGGGCAACTCTTGCGTCATGTCGAACATGATCAATGCAAAGCATTGCAAAGTCTATCGACCCGGGTGAACTACCTCTTTGTGCAGGTGAAAGCCCTTTGCTGTTCACCAGACATTCCAACAGCGAACATTTTTCGCCAACTTTGCCCCGCGTTGCGAGTACCTTTGCGATTGATCGGTAAACATGGGATCACTCTTGAGTCGGTAATCACCCGATCGGGCGCCAATCGCAGTCACGTCATCCGACTCGCCGACATCACTGGGTACGCGGCCAAAATTGACCCACGGTACCGACCTGTTGGTCGCGGGCACGCTGCCAACGCTCGCGATGGTCCACGGCGAGCAATGGACCCCGGCAGCGGTCCCGCAGGTGCTCGCCGAGCTGGGCCTGTCACGGATCTCGACTGTTCATCGGATACGATCCGCCCGTCGCCCTCGACGGTAATCCGGTCGCTGGTGTGGCTCCAGGCGTTGTGATTGAGCATGGTGCTGCCCGCTCTGGTCGTTGGTGTGCGGATGGACAAGGTTCGAGGTGCGGCCGCCAGCCGGGCTGTTCCGTTCGCCTGGGGTGTCCGCCCCGCCGCTCGTGCCCGGGCGCGGTGCTCATCGCGTATCGGCTTGGCCGTCCACTGGACATTCGAGCACGCGCCGCTGTACCTGCCGGTCGTTTATCCGATGCGCGCCCCGCGTTCCGGGCGCGATGCTGTGGGAGGAACACGTGAGCGCCCCGAAGAAGACCCGCCCCTCGTTGTCCGCAGCCGTCCGCCGCGCACTCCGCGGGGCAGTGGGTCTGTGGCCGCTGCACGAGGCCAAGTCCAAGGTGGTGCTCGGCAGGCACGTGCCCGCTCTGCGCCGGTTCGAGGATGCCGAGGTCACCCGGCTAGGTGATCTGCTGGGCCCGTTGCCCACCGCGCTGGTCACCACGGTGATCCCCACCTACCGGCGACCGGGGCTGCTGCCCGCCGCGGTCGAGTCCGCCCTGGCCCAGACAGTCGACGACCATCTGGTGATCGTCGTCGACGACGGCGGAGGCCTACCTCCGCTCCCGTCCGACCCCCGCTTGGTCGCGGTCGGCCTGTCCCGCAACACCAAGGTGGTCGGCCTGGTCCGCAACGTCGGCATCCGCCTCACCGCCTCCCCTTACCTCGCCTTTCTCGACGACGACAACACCTGGCACCCCGACCACTTGGAGATCTCCCTGGCCGCCCTGCGTGAAGGCGCCGACCTGACCTACACCGCCGTGGAGCGCCACCACAGCGATGGAACGGTCTTCGACGTGCTGTCCCAGCCCTTCGATCGCAAGGCGATGGTGGACGGTGACTCCTTCGTCGACACCAACGGCCTGGTCCTGCGCCGTGACCCACAGGTGCTCTACAGCCGCCTGCCGCGCACCAAGGTCACCATGCCCAAGGAAGACTGGGAGTTCATCCACCGCGCCTCCCGCACCCGCGTAGTCCGCCACATTCCGCAGGCGACGGTCCGCTACCTGATCAACCGGGACAGCTACTACACGAAGTGGGAATGACTCCCGCCCCGACTCCATTTCGGGCTAGTGCGGTGAACGTCAGTGGTCACCGCACTAGGCCAGCGGAAAGTGAAAAGCCGATTCGTTCGTCACCACCTCAATCCGCATGGACTCGCGCAGGTTTTCCGCCGAGAGCTCGGCAGGCGCCCGGCTGACCGCCAGGCCTCGGCCCATCAACTCCTCGGCGATGAGTTGCTGGTGGTCGTCCACGTGCTCGTCACGGAAGTGCCGCCTGGGCAGCAGAACCGGGCCGATCCCGGCGTCTAGCGCGGTCAGCGCCGAGCCGACCCCGGCGTGCGAGATGACCAGGTCTGCCGCCTGGACCGCTGCGGACAGCTCCTGCGCCGGGATGCGGTCGACGGCCGCGATCGGCAGGTCGGTGGTGTCGGTGACCCCGACCTGCCAGAGCACTTCGGCGCCCGGGGCCAACACCTCGGGCAGCACCAAGGCCAGCGACTCCACCGCAGAGCGGAAGCCGTACTTGCGCATCGTCCCGAGGGTCACGACCACCCGGTGGGCCTGCTCGGGAGCCGCAGGGCGCTCGACGGCTTCATAGCGGTCGAACAGCGACCCGCGGTTGTGCCACTTGCCGGACGTCCAGCCGGAGTACTGCGTGTAGCTGGTCACCCACGGGAAAGCCGACACGACCTTCCCGGTCGCGCTCGGACCTTGCGAGCGCGCCGCGCTTTCAACGTAGTGGCACGGAATCCGGTAGCGCCGCGCCAACGCCATGAACGGGATCGCGATGGCCGACCCGGTGGAGATGATCCGGCTGTACCTGCCCGACCTGAGCAAGGCCGACACCAGCGGCACCGCACGCATGATCTCCTTGTACCCGCGCGGGGGGATGTAGGGCAGAAAGTGCACCACCTCACCGCGCAACGACGACGCTATCTGCGGGTCGTCAAAAGTCACCCACTCGACGTCCGGTGTCGCCGGAGTCACCGCTCGAATAATCCTCGACAGTTCGTCGAGATGCCCCCCGGTGGATGCGACGCACAGCGTGGTTCCACTTTCCCTATCCACGGAACAATGCTCCTCTTGTTCTTGCCCCAGCGATTGGCTGACCGCCCCATCCCGCCCTGGCCACCAGCCCGGTCCCGGCCCCCGGCGCACCCACGTGTCCAGCTCGACGTGCAGGGCGAACCGCATCCACATGAATGTCCAATCCAGACAGTGTCACCCCGCTCCTCGGTCTGTGCCGCCACCGACATAGCGCGGTAGTCACGGACAGGCGTCGAACAACGGACGACGTTGGCACTGCCGTCTCTGAACGCGTCATCGATCACCCAACTGATCGCCCACACCGCCCACGGCGACCGACAGAACCGACCCGTACCCGTAGCACGAGATGGCCACATCGACCTCTGCCATGAATCCCTCCAAACGGCGGCGTCAAACTCGACCGCACATCGACGTGACAAACACTCTCTTCCCGGTTTCGCACGTGGCGTCGACCTGGTAGTTCAATCCGTTACCAGCTGCGGCCGGAACCACCCCGCCGCCGCACTGGAACACGCCGTTGTGCCACACCCCTCCGACGGGCGAGGCCATCTGGCCGCCCTCCTCGGAGGCGAAACAGTCCCACGTACGCCAGGTAGACCCTGATCATAGATCGATCCTCTGACTGTGTTATCGCTGGTCACAGGACTGATTCGCTCCGTGAAAGGTGGTGCCCCCATCTGACTTGCTTTCGAATTTGCCCAAGGGGTTGACGCGCCGACTTGCGGGCGCTGGACCGGGGGCTTGCCCGCGTCACTGCGGTTCATGACCCATTGAGCCAGACCCGATGGTGGCGACCGAGGTACGCGAGTGCCGGACGCTGACATCGGACGAGGTGGCGAAGATCGCGGAAGAGTACCGACGAAGTGCATCGGTACGGGAGCTTGTTCGGCACATGGCTCACATCGGCACACGCTGGATCGGCACTTCGAGCGGTTGGGTGTGGTGAAGCGGCCGGTCGTAAAGGTGATACCGCCGCTGGCAGGGGCGAAGGAGTTGTACGAGCCGGGCTGGAGCACTGAGCAGATCGTGTACGTTCCGGACGAACGTGACCAAACCTACCGGCACTACCTGGTGTTTCCACGCAACTTGATCGCCGGGCTCACAGTCTGCGTCCGCGCTACTTGATCATTCACTCGGAGGCAGCGGCGCATTCCATGTCTCCGCGATCGTTCCATCTGACTCCCAGCCGTAGGAAAACAGCTGCCTGGCTTTCGCTTGGTGGGCCGGACGCGGGTTCCATGTGATGTACCTAAGAACATCCTTCTCTCCTGCGATCGCTGCCCGCTCCATCCAGCTTAGCAGTTCTTTTCCGTGGTCAGAGTGTCGAAGTGAGCTTATTGCGCGAGTCAAAGCAAAGCTGTCGCCAGCCTTGACCGCGAAGTCGTAGAATGTCAACGATTCCTTAAGTAATCCGCCTTCTGCAAGTTGGTCGGCAATCCAGCTGAATATCCGCGGATCTCCTTGTTTTGCGGCTCGCTTGCGCCATTTTAACGCCGCTTCGCGATGTCCTGTCTTATCCAATTGTTCGGCTGCGTCAGATAGGGCATGTGGCTCGCCTGCTGCTGCGGCCCGGTCGAACCACGTCAGCGCTTCCTCTATTCGTCCTTCTTCTGCCAGTTTTCTGGCGGTGTACCTTAGATTTTTCGTGCCGCCAGTGGAGTTGGCGCGCTCATACCAGGGCAGCGCCTCCTCGCGATTCGCCTCAATCATGTGCCTCAGAGCGTGGTTCGCAGCTTCGTTCTCGTCATTGGAAGCAGCTCGTTCGTACCATATGTTCGCCTCTGTCCAACGACCTGATTTTCCGAGCTGGTCCGCTGCGAAGAGCAACGCGTGTTCGCTGCCTGCGTCTGACGCCAGCTGATACCACTCCAACGCCTCGTCTAACCGGTCTGCCTCGGCTAGACATTGGGCCGCGTTCTCCAAGAATTTGGAGTGGCCAGCTGCAACGGCGCGCGAGAACCATGCCATTGCGTCGTCGAGATAACTGTCCTGGCCTAGCAGCCAGGCTGCCTCACCTAGCACCTCGGAGTGGCCGGCAATTACAGCCTCCTCGTACCAGACTTTGGCTTCGTCCCACCGCTTTGCGTAGGCAAGGTTGTCGGCAGCTACACCCAACGCTGCAGAGTCGCCAGCGTCGACGGCTCTGCGGAACAAGAACAATGCGTCATCAATATGGCCGGATTCGGCGAGCCGCCACGCCGCCTCGCTCAGTGCGCTGGGCACCCCGCTTGCGGCGATCAATTCGAACCAGGCCAACCACCGTTCACGCTCCATGCCTATTTCCCATAGCCTTCCGGCGGCCTTGATAAGGACTTCCCGATCGCTTAGAGGTGCGGCAAGGTTAAACGCTCCCAGTCATGGTGGGACGTTCAAGTTGAGGTCTTTCAGGCTTCTCGTGGCGCCTTTCAGGGCGTCTCCGGCTGTTGGAGAT
>JALZNB010000418.1 GCA_030857905.1 Actinomycetota bacterium | reverse complement strand
GCCCCGCGGGTGGCCTCAGAGCTTCTCGCCCGCGCGCACCTTGCGCGTGACCCGGCGTTCCACGACGAAGGAGAGGAACGGGATCATGCCGGAGACCAGGACGACCAGCGTGCCCTTCACCGACCAGCGTGCCTTGAGCGCGAGGTCGAAGGCGAAGACCACGTAGACGGCGTAGAGGAACCCGTGGGCGGGTCCGACGACGGCCATGGGCGAGGCGTTGTCGAAGCCGTACTTGAGCAGCATCGCGACGACAAGGGCGAGCAGGCCGATACCGACGATGTAGGCGAGGACCCGGTACCGGGACAGTGCCCCTCGGGTGCCCTTGGCCGCGACAGCCTGGGCTGGGTTCTCCTCGTCGGTAATGCTCATCGGGACTCCTGGGTGTACTGGGCGTTGAGGCGGGCGAGGTAGCGGTTGTACTCGGCCCGTTCGGCGTCTTCCGGATCTTCGTGGCCGTCCCGGTCACCGGGCACCCGGTAGTCGAGAGCCGTGGGCGCCTGCACGACGGGTTCCACCGGGACCGGCGCGACCTCGGCTTCGTGTTGGGCGCGGAGTGTGCGCATCCGCCAGAACATGTAGGCGGGCGCGATGCCGAACAACGGCCACTGCAGGACGTACCCGAGGTTCTGGAACGTCCCGTTGGCCGACTCGAATCGCTGCCACTGCCACCAGGCCAGCCCGCAACAGAGCACCAGTGACCCCACGCAGACCCCGATCATCAGGGCCTTGCGCACGCCACTCGACCGACCATCCACGCCGACGATGGTAGTTCAGTGACCGCCGTCACTTACCGGCGAGGAACTCGCGGCAGGAGTTCCCGGCCCACTGGTGCGGTGGCCACTAACGCTGGGCGGCGGCTGTGCGCGCGTAGTTGTCGGCGAGGCCGAAGACCTTCTGGCCGTACGGGACCGAGTTGTTGTAGGAGAAGACGCCCTGCCACCAACCGGAAGCCGCGCCGAGGTCTCGGCCGCCCGTGCACAGATACCGTCCGGCCGCCAAGGCGGCGTCGTCGATCTGCTGGGGGTCGCCGCGCCCGTCGAGGTTCGCGTCGGAAGTCCATCGGCGCCACGTGGAGGGGATGAACTGCATGGGGCCGACCGCGCGGTCGACGGTGTTGTCGCCGTCGAACATGCCGCCGTCGCTGTCACTGATGGCGCGGACGCCGGGGGTGCCGTCGAGTGGGACGCCGATGATGGGTGTGGACGGCCGTCCGTCCTCACCGAGGATCGCGCCGCCGTAACGGCCGTGGTTGGACTCGATCCGGCCGATGCCCGCCAACGTCGCCCAGGAGAGACGACAACCTGGTGTATTCGCGTGCACGACGAGTTCCGCGTTGCCATAGGCCATGAGCGCGCGCGCCGGAATCCCGGTGGGCCCGGCGAGGCGTTCAGCCCACGCGCGCAGAGGATCGACACCTCGCTGGCCTGCCTGCGGGTGTGGCTGAGCAACGGGCTCACCCGCGACGCCCGCGGGCACGACCGCACCCGGCTCAACCGGGACGGCTTCCACGTGCAGCGCGGGAATGTCGGCGGCGGCCGAAGTCCCCGAGGGCACCACGGCGATCCGCACTGCCCACACCACGCCCACGGCGACCACGAGCGTGGCGAGGACGACCACCAGCCTGACCAGCAGGCCGGTACCACGCCTGACCACCGGCTCGTTCGTGTCCGTCACCGTGCTCCAGCCCACATCGTCGGTGTCATCACTTCTGACAGCATCAACGACAAGGACCGAACAGCGTTACGCGGGTACTGGTCGACCAGCCGAACACCGGACGTCGAACAAGCACGACCGGACAGCGCACGGATACGACCAGGAGAACACACCGGACCGCGCCAACGATGCCCGCACCAGGTCACCCACGACCGGACGACACGGTGGTCGCCGACAAGGGAGCACCAGTCCACGAACCAGCGGCACACTGGTCGCGAACAGGTGGGGTCACCGGCTCGCGAACCGGCGTTCACCGGCGGCGAGGATCACGACTCCCACTTGTGGAGGCGCCCGTCGCCGTCTCCCGACCCACGCGGCCGGTCATCGACGCCCAACACGCCCCGCACACCTGTT
>JALZNB010000379.1 GCA_030857905.1 Actinomycetota bacterium | reverse complement strand
GGCCAAGGCGGCGGGCCTGCTGGCCGCCGTCGCCGACCGACGCCCCGCGCCGAGGACCCTGCGACCCGCCCCCCTGGCCCGGCACCCCGCGGTACGAGCCACCCTCGCCGACCGCAACACGGGCCTGTCGGGGTTCTGGCTCGACGAATCCGCCAGTGTGGCGGTGCCCGCGCTGGCGGGTCTGCGGGTGCTGGTGGTCGACGTCGAGGACACTTTCACCGCGATGATCGCCCACCAGTTGCGCGCCATCGGCCTCGACGTCACCGTGCGCGACGTCGCCGACGACCGGGCGACGGACGACTACGAGCTGGTCGTCATGGGTCCTGGCCCCGGCGATCCGTCGGACACCGCCCATCCACGCATCGCCCGCCTGCACGAGGTGATCGCGGCGCTGCTGGACGCCCGGCGTCCCTTCATCGCGGTCTGTCTGAGCCACCAGGTGCTCAGCAGGCTGTTGGGCTTGCCGGTTCGCAGCTGCCCGCAGTCAAACCAGGGCAGGCAGCGCGTCGTGGACCTGTTCGGCGTGGCCGAGCTGGTCGGCTTCTACAACTCCTTCGCCGCCCACAGCACCGAGGACAAGATCGAGTGCGGCGGCGTCGACCTGGTGGAGATCAGCAGGGACGTCGAGACCGGGGAGGTGCACGCCCTGCGCGGCCCGCACTTCTCCTCCATGCAGTTCCACGCGGAGTCGGTGCTCACCGAGAACGGCCCGCGCATCCTGACCGCCCGGATCAGAGAGGTACTGGCCGTATGAAGGTGTCGATCACCTGGTGGGATCTGTCCGAGTCGACCCAGACCATCGAGTCCCTGCGCGCGTATCTGCGCGACGGTGGGGTGGAGCCGTGGGAGCGGGTGCGGGGGCTGCGGCTGAAGTTGTGGGTCGCCGACCCGGTGGGCAACCGGTGGGGAGCGATCATGATGTGGGAGTCCGACGACTTCGGCGCGGGGCAGCCCCTGCCGCCGCACCGGGCCGTCGAGCTGATCGGCTACCCGCCCACCACGCGCGTCCGCTTCGAGGTGGAGGCTACGGTGGAGGGCGTGTTCGCCGACCCGGTTCTCTCCGGGCTCGGCGCGGTGTTCGCGGAGGGAACGACATGAGCCTGTTCACCGCGCCGCCCGCCGGGCCGATGGCCACGCTGGTCGCCTGGTTCGACGAGGCCAAGGCGACCGGGGTGCGCGAACCCGGGGTGCTGGCCCTGGCCACCGCGTCCGCCTCCGGCCGGGTGTCCAACCGGTCCGTGCAGACCATCCGCGTCACCGAGGACGGATTGATCTTCACCAGCCACGCGGGCAGCCAGAAGGGTCGCGACATCGCCGTCACCGGCTGGTCGTCCGGGGTGCTGTACTGGCGCGAGTCGGGCAGGCAGGTCGTTCTGTCCGGCCCGACGGCGCCGTTGTCGGCAGCGGAGTCGGACCAGCTGTGGCATGCCCGTCCAGTGAGCACCCACCCCATGTCCGTCGCCGCGGTGCAGAGCGCGCCCCTGGACGACGAGGACAAGCTGCGTGCCGATGCGCTGCGGCTGGCCGAGCCGGGGGAGGCCCTGCCGCGCCCCGACCTGTGGCTCGGCTACCTGCTGGCCCCCGCGGCCGTGGAGTTCTGGGAGGCCGCCCCGGACCGCCTGCACCGGCGGCTGCGCTACGACCGCGCCGACGACGACTGGACGTGGACCCGCCTCCAGCCCTGAGCGAGAAGGAGCTCCCGCACTCGCGCGGGGGCTCCTTCCGCGTCAGACCCTGGACAGGTCCAGCTCGCCCCGGGCGACCACCACGGCCGACCCCCACACCTCGACCCGGTCCACTGTGTCCGGTCCGGGGAAGGCGCGGGCGCGCATCACCGAATGCCTGCCCATCTCGACCCCTTGGTGGATGATGATGTCCGCGCCCCACTCCGCCAGTCCGTGACGGGCCAGGTGCACGGCGAACGGGCCCGCGGCCGACCCGGTGGCCGCGTCCTCGGCGACACCGTAGGCGGGGGAGAACATCCTGGCCCGCCACTGGCCGTCCCAGGGGGCGAAACAGTTCGCCGCCATGTCAGGGTGTTCGGCCAGGGCAAGCAGGTCCGGCCGCAGCGCGGACAGCTCGGCGGTCGAGGAAAGTCCGATGTAGACATGCCGGGGTCCGTTGCGGTACACCTCGACCGGCACGGTCGACGCCGTGATCCCCAGCGCTGTCAACAGAATGTCGGTCTCCGGGTACGGCGACCACTCGGGCACCGGTTGTGTCATGGTCGCCCCGGTGACCCGGGTGTCCTCGCGGCGCAACGAGAACGGCACCGTCCCCATCCCGGTTTCCATTAGCAGCACATCGCCGCGATGGGTCTCGCCGAGCACGACGGCGGCGCCCAGGGTGGGATGCCCGGCGAACAGGAGTTCGTTGACCGGAGTGAAGATGCGCACCCGCACATCCCCGTCGGCCTCGGCGGGCAGGACGAAAACGGTCTCGGACAGGTTCATCTCGCGGGCGACCCGCTGCATGGTCATACCGTCCAGCCCGCGCGCGTCCAGGTACACCGCGACCGGGTTGCCCTGGAGCGCCTTCTCGGTGAACACGTCTGCGACTGCGTATCGGTACATGCGAGGGAAGTTACTGCCAGCGCCATGGCAGCGTCCAAGCGCGGAACCGCCGGGGTTGGACGCTTGACCCCCTTGCCGCGCAACGGAAAAGTGGTGATCAGAGCTCGGAGTCCAGCCACCGCACCGACTTCCGCGAGGTATCCGATGACCGACACCACCGAGTTGTCCCCCTTCGCCGACGACCTCGACCTGCGCCGCCGGAACCGGGCCACCGTCGAGGACTACCTCAGCCGCTACGGCGAGAACCGGCTCACCCGCTACCTGCTGTTCACCGAGGACGGCAGCGCGGGCCTGCACACCGCGGACACCCCCGAGCCGGTCGTCTCGCGCGGACTGGATCTGCTCAAGGCACACGGCGAATGGTCGCTGCGCATGTTCCCCGACTGGCGCTGGTACGACATCCGGGTCTTCGAGACCCAGGACCCCAACCACCTGTGGGCCGAATGCGACGGCAAGGGGAAGATCCTGTACCCCGGCTACGAGCCGGGGTACTACGAGAACCACTTCCTGCACTCCTTCGAGATGCGCGACGGCAAGATCGTCACCCAGCGCGAGTTCATGAACCCGTTCAACCAGTTGCGCGCGTTGGGCATCGAGGTCCCGGTGATCCGGCGCGGTGGAATACCCACCTGAGTCAGGGACGAGGTGCTAGCCGTGAACGAGGACTCGCGAGTCGCGCGGGACATGGTCGACCTGCTCACCGGCGCGTGGCGCGCGCAGGCCACGCACACCGCGGCCCGGCTCGGCGTCGCCGACCACATCGCGGCGGGTCGAACCACCGACGCCGAACTGGCCGCCGCGACCGGGTCCAAAGAGGACGGTATCCACCGGCTCATGCGGTTGCTGGTGGCCATGGAGCTGTTCGCCGCCGACGGCGCGGGCGGCTACCGCAACACCGCGCTGAGCGAGCTGCTGCTGGACGTGCCGGGATCGCAGCGGGACATGGCGCTGCTCTACGGCGCCGAGTTCTACACCGCGTGGTCGCACGCCCCCGAGGCCATCAGCACGGTCAGTTCGGGCTTCGAGATCGCCTACGGCACCCCGCTCTACACCTACAACGCCCAGAACCCTGCGTTCTCCGACCGCTTTCAGCGCACCATGAAGGCGGGCAACCTGTTCTTCTCCCAGGTGCCCTCGGTGTACGACTTCGCGGGCAAGCACGTGGTCGACATCGGCGGCGGCAACGGACAACTGCTCGCCGAGATCCTCACCGCTCACCCCACGGCCCGTGGAACCCTGTTCGATCAGGAGAACGTGGTCGACGCCGCCACCACGAACCTCGCCGCCAACGGTGTACTCGACCGGGCCGCCGTCGCGGGCGGCGACATGCGGGTGTCGGTGCCCGGTGGCGCGGACGTGTACCTGCTGTGCCGGGTCCTGGCCGGCCATTCCGACGACGACGTCCTCGGAGTGTTCCAGCGGGTGCGGGCCGGGTTCAGCGGCCCACACGCCCGGCTGCTCATGCTCGACCGGCTGGTGGACGAGGACAACCCGACCGTGCTGCCCGCGCTCTGGGATCTGCACCTGCTGATGACCACCGGCGGGCGGCACCGTTCCCTCGACCACCTCGCCGATCTGCTCGATCGCGCCGGGCTGGCCGTCGAGTCCCGTGCCGACTTGCCGGTGGAGACCACCGCACTGATCGTCGCCGCCAAGACGGACTGAGGGGGCGGCGACGCATGGGCGTCTTCGCTGTGTGAGGCAGGCAGGAGCGGCGGCCGCTGGTTCGCAACCGCACGCGAATCACGCCGCCGCACCCCTACTCGACGTCAGCGCGTCCGGCCGACGAGTTCGAGCTGGACCACCGCAGGGGCGTGGAACGGACCAGTCGCCTGTTCCACGTCGCCTGCGCGCGGTGTCGACGATTCCGTCTCAGACCTTCAGGGGCTTGCGCAGCAAGAACAGGTAGGAGGCGAGGTGATCGCGGAAGAAGGTACGCACCATGGGCATCACCTGGTCGAACTCGGCGACGACGTCGGCGCCGTAGCGGTCGATGATCTCGTCGTGCCGGTCGGCGTAGAGGAGTCCCATCACCTCGCCGCTGAAAATGGTGTTCTGGGTCATGCTCTCGGCCTTGACCAGCTCGAAGCCCGCCGCGGCCGCCAGCTCCATCATCTTGGCCGGGGTGATCGGGCACGTGGCGTCCCAAGTGTGCTGATAGGCGGCCAGGAGATCTTCGGAAGGCGCCCCACGGAGAGTGAAGTCGCTCACCAGGAAGTGACCGCCCGGCCGGAGTACCCGGGCAGCCTCGGTGAATCCCTGCTGCCGGTCGGACAGGTGCGGGAACACCTCGATCGACATGGCCGCGTCGAACGACTCGTCGGCGAAGTCGAGGGCCATCGCGTCGCCGTACTGGAATGAGACGCGGTCGGAGATGTTCGCCGCCTGGGCCCGCTCGGTGGCCTTCGCGAGCTGACCCTGGCTGACGTTGATCCCGGTGACCCGTCCGCCGCTCTGCTGGGCGATCCGAATCGCGGGCGAGCCCGCGCCGCAGCCGATGTCGAGCAGGTGTTCGTTCGCCTTCAGCCCCAGGGCCTCCAGGTGGTAGTCGGTCTGCGCCACCTGCGCCCGGTTGGACAACTCGGGGAGAGTGGACGCGGGCTCGCGCTCACCGGGCTTGGTCCACATGCCGATGTGCAGGCTGATGTCGCTGGCGATCAGTGCGTGGAGGTCGATGAGCTGGTCGTAGTTGATTCCGATGTCTTCGGGGCTTGGTGGGGTGAAGCCGCCATCGACCTGGTCACGTGTGCTTGTCACTGTTCGCAGCTCCCTTTGTACGGTCCGTAGCGCAATGCGCAATCACGGTACCGATCGACGGGCGCGAGCCGGAAGGGAAAAATTCACGTTCTGGATATGACGAAAACCGAGAAAGGACGGGAATGCCATAACGGACTGTCGCTGTCGTGTGCGCGCGCTGTGACAAGTCGATGTCTGCCGAAAACGTTCGAGACCCCGGTGGTGCCGATCGTCTCCCGGCTGACTCCCGTCACGCGCCGATGACGTGGACACGGTACCGGTGTCTTGTTTCGGCCTTGGAATGAGGTGATCGCACGTTCGTCGCCGACTCGATCTTGTTGGTCGCGCGTCTGATCATGGCCTCGGCCCTTTGCTGCGGACCGCATTCGGTCGAGAAATACCGGTGAAACTGGTTGCGGAAGTCCAGGTACTCCAGTCGCCCGCCCATCTATCGGCGCGTGGCCGGATAATTCCGGGGCGCGATTTGTCTCGGATGTGAATCCGTGTTTCTCGCGCTGGAGGAACAACGAACACTCGCGGTCATGTCCGCGAGTTCGCGGAGTGAGGCAGATTGTGGGGTACGCGCGGCCGTGGTCCGTTCGATTTGTTACCAAGAAGCATCGACAATGCTGAGGCAATGGTGCGATTTCGCACGGTTTCCGCCTGTGTATGACCGCGGTGACGTAGTTTCAATCGACAGTTTCGCCGGTGGGTTTTGGTGGGCACGCTGTATCGGTGAGGGTGGCTGCCCCCCGTAGGGGTGATCTTCGCCGCAAGATCGGCCGAGACCCCGCAGGCCGGTTCACCTCGCAGCGTGCGGGCGAATCCGGGCATCAGGCCGAGGACGGGCCCGAGCTGTCCGCCTCCGTGTCACCGCCCGCCCGCGGGCCACGCGAGGCCCGCCCGTCGGCACGCGTCCCGATGTCCGAGATCGCGTTCGCGCCATCGGCTGCCACTTCCGTGAGATCGCCGGAACCCGGCCCCCTGGGCATGGTCGGAAGGACCCTTATTCGCCTCCGTCGACATATTCGTGATTCCCCTGGTCAGGCCCGGGTGTTCGGCCATCTCCCGCAGTGGTCCGCCCCCGGCGGGCGACAGGGGGAGCCCCTGGGTTTCCAGACAGTTGGCCTATCAAGGTCAAAACCGTCGGCGAAATTATGGAGAATCGCGCCGAGTGCTGCATACGACCTAATCAACTAGCCAACGACTCGGGACACTAGGGGCTGTATGTGATTAAGGTTCTGTTGGCCGAGGACATGCACATGGTTCGAGGCGCGTTGGTCGCGTTGCTCGTGCTCGAACCGGACATCGATGTCGTCGCCGAAGTCGCGTTCGGGACCGGCATCCTGCCCGCCGCGATCGAGCACCGGCCGGATGTCGCCGTCATCGATATCGACTTGCCGGGCAAAGACGGACTTTCCGCCGCTGTCGAGATCCACGAACACCTGCCTGGGTGCCGCACGCTGATCCTCACCAGCCTGGGACGTCCCGGCACTCTGCGGCGGGCGCTCGCCGCGCGGGTCAACGGGTTCATTCTCAAGGACGCGCCGGCCGAGATGCTGGCCAATGCCATCAGGGAGGTGTCGGTGGGCAGGCGGGTCATCGACGGCGAGCTCGTGCTCGCGGCCTGGGACACCGAGCAGTGTCCGCTGACCACTCGGGAACTCGAGGTGCTGCGCATGACCGAGTGCGGGGCGGGTGCGGTGGACATCGCCGCCCGGCTGTTCCTGTCGGCAGGCACGGTCCGCAACTACCTGACCACGATCGTCACCAAGCTCAACGCGCGGAATCGCGTCGACGCGATCCGAATCGCCAGGGATGCCAGCTGGTTGTAGTCAGGTCCCTCGGTTCCCCCAGCGGGATCGTCGCGCACAGCCGGAACCGCTCGTTCGGCAGTTCCTCGGCGACGAGCGCGCCGCGGACCGTCCGGACCCGGTCGGTCAGGTTGCGGAGTCCGCTGCCGTTGCCGCCGGTGTCGCGGCGGTCCGGTTCCCTCGACGCGCCGTCGTTGACCATGTCGATGTGTACCGAGCGTTCCGACTGCCTGATCTGGATGTCGCACCGCTCCGCCTTGCTGTGTCGCAGCACGTTCGTCACCCCTTCGCGCAGGACCGTCGCGAGCAGGGTGCCGGTTCGCTCGGGCAGCTCGCCGTAGTCGCGCCGCAGCACGACCATGACGTCCGCGGTGGCCAGGACCGATTCGACGGAGTCGCACTCCTTGTCCAGGGACAGCTGGCGGTATCCACTGGCCACCGAACGGACGTCGGCGAGCGCCTGGCGGCAGACGGTCAGGATCTCGGCGAGTTCCTCGCTGGCCCTGGTCGGCTGGTCGGCTATCAGCCTGCTGGTCAGCTCGCTTTTCAGGGTGATCGCCGACAGACTCATCCCGAGCAGGTCGTGGAGGTCCCTGGCGAACCGCAGTCGCTCCTTGGCGACGGCCAGTCGGGCGAGTTCGTGGCGTGCGGCGTGCAGTTCGGTCACCTGGTTGGTGAGGTGGGTCAGGCCGAACACGATCAGACCGGTGACGATCGTGGAGACCGTCGTATACGCGACGTCCATGCCCGAACCGGTCAGCTGGCCCTGCACCCAGCCCATGCTGACCACGACCAGCGCGAACAGCGGTATCGCGGCGGCCGCGTGCAGGGTGAGCAGCACGCTCCCGGCCAGGAATCCCGCCCAGATCGCCCATGCCTCCCCGTACTGGATGAGCGGCAGGTACACCAGACACGCCTGGGCCGGCAGCGCCACGTAGCTCAGCGGCTGCCGGGGGCGCCGGTTCAGCGGGCTGAAATAGGCCAGCTGTAATACCAGCATGGCGACCGTGTACGCAATGGATAACGCGATCGTCAACGCGTCGTCCAGCCGGGTCACAATACTGATGGAGGAGATGACGTAAAAGCCGACATACACGGTCACCGGAACCGCATTGGCGAGTAGTGGTGCTGCGCTCGGACGGTGATGGACAGGTGCACCCCCATCTTCCGCCGACCGTAAACCGTCCTCCATAAAAGATCCCCAAGTCGTTGGCGCAGGGTCGTCACCCGCGTGCGGAGGGTAGCGTACCCGGCGGTAATGTGGAATGCACACCGCTGATCGGTGCTATTTGGGACTACTGATGGCGGTACCCGAGGTGCATTTGCCGGTGTCAGCCTCGGCTGACGAGGCGAACAGGCGTACCCGCTCGGTCGTGTCGGTGTGGCCCAGCCCGGCCGGGAGAGCCCGCGCACGCGACATCTGTTGCGACACGTGGAGTTCGTGGTCACTGGATCTTGCGGGTACTCGCCTTGTGCGGTCCTGGAGTCGTGGG
>JALZNB010000377.1 GCA_030857905.1 Actinomycetota bacterium | reverse complement strand
CCGGACGAGTGAGCACGAGCAGATCGCCCTTCACCACGACCGGCGCCTTCCCGCCCGACCGCGACGGGAAGGTGAACGTGCCGACCTCGTCCTCGGGCACGCCGAACCACCTGATCACCGACTCGGCGAAGTCCGGGGCGACCACCATGGCCGCGCGGTGAAAGCGGAACACCTCGAGCACGGCGTCGGGAAACTGGTGGATGAGCGCGCGCTCCGGGCCGCCCGCCAGAAACTCCGGGCGTCCCCACATCTGCGCGAGCATGGCGAAGGTGGCGCGCACGTCGTCGGACTCCCACAGCCCCGGATCGTGCGCGGGTTCGACCAGCGCGTCATAGGTTCGGTGGAAATTGCGCAGCAGCACGTTCTCGAAGAACCCGGCGAGCATCCACCCGTCCGCCCCGCCCAGCGCGAGCGGCGCCACCCCCGACGCGCTGATCGCGGAGTTGAGTTCGAGCCACTCCTCCCAGGTCCGCGGCGGGCTCAGGCCGAGGGCCTCGAAGACTTTCCGCCGGTACCAGACCACCGAGCCGTGGGCGAGCTTGAACGGCAGGGCGTAGTGCTTTCCCTCGTCCGCGGGCAGTTGCTGGCTCCAGATCCGGTCGTACTCCGGCTGCCACAGATCGGCGGGCAGCTCGGCCAGGTCGGCGCGGTTCGCCGCCACGTGACCGGGCTGGGGGAGCGCGAGCAGATTGGGCCTGTTCGTGGTTCTCGCCCCGAGCGCCGCGTCGATGTTGTCGCCGAGCGGCATCAACTCGTAGCCCTCGGTGCCGAAGGTGGCGAGGATTCTGCCGAAAGCGGCGAGTTCCGCGGTGCTCCAGCTGACCGCGATCCGCACCACGTCACCGAACCCGGCGGCACGCTGGAGACCCGCGCATCCGGGAACACCCAGCACCCCGGACAGCGCGGCGGCGCGCAACACTGTGCGTCGGCGAACGCCCATTCAGCCTCCTGGCCGTCTGACGCGGTGAGGACCACCAACTCTAGGTGATAGGGAGCCTCCGTTGGGTATCAACGGCCGATCCGCCACTCGGATGGATGGATCAAGACCTCCGAAGTGCGGAGTTCCCCGTCGGGTCGCGGCAAGATCCTCCCGTGCTTGACGCTCCGGCGCACACTTCTTCGCCCGGCACCCCCCGACGGTGTCCTCAATGGACTTTCGTCACGTCGTCCATGACCGTGCCCGGCGAACACCACGCGGAGCGGGACAAGCTCACGCTTACACTGTGGACCCTGAACGTTTGGGGGCCGACGTGGGCGTAGATGGTGACCAGATGTGGCGAGTCGTCGACACGCTCGCCGAGATCGAGCGAGCGGAAGGCCGTGACTACACGTCATTGAGCGTGCGCGGCAAGCGTTTCGGCTACTTCTGGCCGCGAACGCAGACCGTCGGTTTGAAACAGACGCTGTCCGAACAGCACGCTCTGGTCGCCGAGCGGCCTGACGTGTTCGAGGAGCAGTTCACCTCCGGCGGGTTCGGCTGGGTCGTCGTCCACCTGGCCGGGGTCGAGGTCGACGAGCTGGCCGAACTGATCTACGAAGCCTGGCGGCTCTCCGCCCCGGAGGAACTCGTCGCCGAGGCGCCACTTCCCTGGCACGAACAATGATCGGTCGCGCTTTGCCGAAGAGGCGGTGCGGCCTCATCGGCCACGTACCAGGCGATCAAGGGGTCATGTCCGTCGACAGCGGTTCGAGGACGGCGAGGCGGTCACCGGTCCGCAAGGCGGTGACGTAGTCGCCGACCGGCTGGTCCGGGCGCGTCGACAAGTGTGCCGCGGCGATACGCAGGGCGAGTGGCGAGTTGCCGCACAACCTCACCAGTTCACGCGCGTTCGTTTCATCGTCGGCGACACGCGCGTCGCCGACGACCGCGCCGACGACTGCCAGCGCGTCCTCGGTCGCCAGCACGTCGAGCAGCACCTGACGGGCGCCCTCTCTGGCGACCAAACCGTCGAACCGATCGCGGCTGGTGATCACCACCATGCACCCGGCCGTTCCGGGAAGCAGGGGACGCACTTGATCCACTTCCGCCGCGTCGTCGAGCACCACCAGCATCCGGCGGTCGGCGAGCGCCGACCGGTAGGCCGCGGCCGCCGCGTCCACGCTCGTCGGCCGATTGGCCCGCTCGACTCCCAATGAGTGCAGCAGCTCGTCGAGCGCCTGTCCCGCGGACAACGGCGCACCCGCGCTGTGCCCCCGCAGGTTGACGAAGAGTTGGCCGTCGGGGAATCGGGACCTGACCCGGTGTGCCCAATGCAGGGCCAGCGAAGTCTTGCCGATGCCACCCGCGCCCGCGATGGCCGAGATGGCGACCGTGCCCGCCGTGTCCGAGGCGTGGAGCACGGCGTCCATGCGGCGCAGTTCGTCATGGCGACCGACGAACGGTGCCGGGGGAGCGGGCAACTGACGGGGCACGACCGGTTCGCCCGCCGTGTTCACGGCCAAGGAGACGTCCGAGGTGAGGATCTGTCGGTGCAGATTCTGGAGTGCGACGCTGGGATCCACGCCCAACTCCTCGATCAACCGCGTGCGAACCCGCCGGTGGTGATCGAGTGCGTCGGCGGCGCGTCCTGCCTGGTACAGGGCCCGCATGTACTGGCCCGCGACGCGCTCGTCCAACGGGTACTCGCCCGCACGCGTGGACAACTCGACCACAAGATCCTCGCCATGACCCGAGCGCAGTCGGGCGTCGACCAAGTCGTGCTGCGCGGACAACTGCTCCTGCCCCAACCGATCGCGTTCCGTTCGTACCCATTCGCCGTCCAGGCCGGTCAGTGCCTCACCACGCCACAGTCCCAACGCCTCGGTCAACGACAGCGCCACCCGCCCGCGGTCGGCGTCGGCACGCTCGCACAGGTGGCGGAACCTGTGCAGGTCGACCGCCGCCCGCTCGGCGAGAAGCGCGTAACCGCCGGAACGGCGCTCGATGGCCACACCGTTCGTGCCTGCCAGCGCCTGCCGCAACCGCGATATGTAGCTGTGCAGCGTCGCCCGCGCACTCCGAGGCCCATCCGCGCCCCAGACCCGCTCGGCCAACCGCTCCACCGGCACCACTCGACCGACATCGACCGCCAACGCCGCCAGCACGCACCGTTGCCTGGGCGCACCCAGGTCTACCGGCCGCCCGTCGACGTACGCGACCACCTCTCCCAACAGGCGCACCACGATCGCCACACCCAACACCCCCGGACACCAGGTATATCCGCCTGGCCAGCGCAATGCAGAACATCACCAGAGGTTCACACGATTGGCCGTCCATCGTCACACCAGCGCCGGGCCGCGCCACCACCGAATGCCGCTCGGCGGAGCGCGTCCCAGTGGCATGAGACCAGCACGCCGATCAAGCCAGGTTCGAACGACAAGAGGAACGGATCTCTGCATGCGGGTATCAAGGGTTCACACACTGGGCGGCTCGATTGTCGCCCTCGCCATCGCCGCGTCGGTGGTGGCACTCGTCCCCACCGCGCAGGCCGCCGCGGCGCCCGCGCTCGAACTGCCGTTCCTCTGCGGCAGCTCGTGGAAGGGCGACTCCGGCTCCAGCAGCGCGCACCGCAACAACGAGATCGACTTCAACATGACCGGCACCACCGGCAACGAGGACCTCGGCGAGCCCGTGCTCGCCGCGGCGGGCGGAACCGTCAGCGGGGAGGGAGGCGAGAGTTCGAACTATGGCAACTACCTGGAGATCGACCACGGCGGCGGCTACTCGACGCTTTACGCGCACCTCGACTCCAAGGCCGTGCACAACGGTGACGTCGTGCGGCAGGGCGAACTGATCGGCACGGTGGGCAACACCGACGGGAACACCTCGGGATTGTCCGCGCACCTGCACTTCGAGTACCGAAACCGGGGCAGCGGCCAGGCATACCCGGACTACATCCGACCGGCCTCCTTCCACGGCGACCCGTTCGACTACGCCGCAGGCCAGGAGACCTATGTCAGTCAGAACTGCGGCACGAGTATCCACGCGGCCAAGAGCATCAACGGCGACAAGTACGACGACGCGATCGGGATCGATGCGGCAGGTGTGGCCTGGGTCTACCGAGGCAAGAGCGGTGGCGGTTTCGGCGCGAGTACCCGGTTGGGCGCGGGTTGGGGTGACTTCACCCGGATAGGGATCGGCGACTCCAACGGTGACGGTTGGGCCGACCTATGGGCCATCGGAGGCGACGGCATCCTGTCCTACTGGAACAACCGCGGTGACGGCACGTTCAGCGTGGCGCAAGCTGTCGGTCACGGCTGGTCGGCGTTCGAGTACGTGGCATTCGCGGATGTCACTGGCGACAACAAGACCGACATCCTGGCCAGGGACGGCGGGTACATGTACCTGTACACGGGCCAGGGGAACGGCTCGGTTACCAGCCGGACGCTGGTCAGCGCAGGCTGGGCGAGTCTCCTGCGACACACCGCATCCGACGCGGACGCGGATGGCGACGGTGACATCTGGGCGACCAACAGTGCGGGCGAACTCTATTTCTGGAAGCGAAACGGCGACGCCTACGCCACCGCGGTCGCCGTTGGCGTGGGCTGGAACGGATTCCGTCAAATGACCTCGATGGATGTGAACGGGGACAGCAAGGCCGACATCATCGCGATCCGCACCTCCGACAACACGCTCTGGCAGTGGTTGGGTGGCGGCGCGGGCACCTTCGCGCGGGGTACCCAGATCGGCAGCGGTTGGGCCGACTTCGACCTCGTCGTCAATTGAGGAGAACTCGGATGACCCGAACACAACGCTCGTTCATTCGCCGACTCCTGCCTGTCGTGACGGCAGGCGCCATATTCGCCAGTGGAGTCGTGCTCGCCACACCCGCGCAGGCTGCCGGTGACATCGATCTCTGTGTCTCCGTCGGCCGCACCGCCGGGTTCACCGGGGAGAACTTCGTCGTCGCGGTCGCGGTCGCGATGGCCGAGTCCCGCTGCGACCCGGCCGCCCGTGGCGTCAACCCGGGCCACTCAATCGACCGAGGGCTTTGGCAGATCAATGACTTCTACCATCCTGACGTGAGCGACGCGTGCGCTTACGATGCGCTGTGCAATGCCAGCGCCGCGTATCGCATCTCTGACAGCGGCACCGACTGGACACAGTGGGCCACCTACAACTCCGGCTCCTACCTGCAGTTCATGTCCCAGGCGCGCGCTGCGATCGGCACGGCCCCACCACCAGCCAAACCATCGAAGAGCGTCAACGGCGACAAGTACGACGACGCGATCGGCATCGACTCGGCAGGTGTGGCCTGGGTCTATCTGGGGACCTCTGGCGGTGGTTTCGCCGCGAGCACTCGGTTGGGCGCGGGTTGGGGTGACTTCACCCGGATCGGCATCGGCGACTCCAACAGTGACGGTTGGGCTGACCTGTGGGCCATCGGCGGCGACACGCTGTACTACTGGAACAACCGCGGCGACAGCACGTTCAGTGTCAGGGCTACCGTCGGTGGCGGATGGTCCGCGATGGAGTACGTGTCCTTCGCGGATGTCAACGGGGACAACAAGACCGACATCCTCGCCAGGGATGGCAGCCACATGTACCTCTACATCGGCAAGGGCGGTGGAAGTTTCGCCGTGCGGGACTTCGTCAGCTCCGGGTGGGCGAGTCTCTTGCGGCACACCGCATCCGACGCCGATTCGGATGGCGACGGTGACATCTGGGCGACCAACAGCGCGGGTGAACTGTACTTCTGGAAGCGGAACGGCGACGCTTACGCCACGGCGGTCGCCGTCGGTGTGGGCTGGAACGGGTTCCGCCAAATGACCTCGATGGACATCAACGGGGACAGCAAAGCCGACATCATCGCGATCCGCACCTCCGACAACACACTCTGGCAGTGGATCGGCACCGGCTCCGGCACGTTCGGGCAGGGCACCCAGATCGGCAGCGGTTGGGCCAACTTCCACCTCGCCGAAAACTGAGCAACCGGCGGCCAGTCGTCCTCTTGAAGGATGGCTGGCCGCCGGTTCATCCTCGACAATGCTCTGTCGCGGGAAGGTTGAGCCTGCGACTCGTGCAGGCACGAGTTCCGGGATCGTTGGCCGGGGCGTCTCGGAATCGGTGGCAAACGCGGTGTCCTGGTCAGGTGCCGACGTAGGCCGCGAGGTGTTCGCCTGTGAGGGTGGAGCGGGCGGCGACCAAGTCGGTGGGGGTGCCTTCGAAGACGATGTGTCCGCCGTCGTGGCCCGCGCCGGGACCGAGGTCGATGATCCAGTCGGCGTGGGCCATGACGGCTTGGTGGTGTTCGATGACGATGACCGACTTGCCGGAGTCGACGAGGCGGTCGAGCAGGGCGAGTAGGTGTTCGACGTCGGCGAGATGGAGGCCGGTGGTGGGTTCGTCGAGGATGTAGACGCCGTTCTTCTCGGCCATGTGGGTGGCGAATTTGAGTCGCTGTCGTTCGCCGCCGGAGAGGGTGGTGAGTGGTTGGCCGAGGCTGAGGTAGCCGAGTCCCACGTCGGTGAGTCGGGTGAGGATGGCGTGCGCGGCCGGTGTGCGTGCTTCGCCGGTGTCGAAGAACGCCTGGGCCTCGGTCATCGACATGGCGAGTACCTCGCTGATGTCCTTGCGGTTCTTCGCGTCACCGAGGCGGTATTCCAGCACCGAGGCCTCGAAGCGCTTTCCTTCGCATTCCTCGCAGGTGGTGGCGACGCCCGCCATCATCGCGAGGTCGGTGTAGATGACGCCCGCTCCGTTGCAGGTGGGGCAGGCGCCTTCGGAGTTGGCGCTGAACAGGGCGGGTTTCACGCCGTTGGCCTTCGCGAACGCCTTGCGGATCGGGTCGAGCAGTCCGGTGTAAGTCGCCGGGTTGCTGCGCCGCGAGCCGCGGATCGCGGTCTGGTCGATCGCCACCACGTTCTCGCCTGTCTGCTGGGAGAGGCGTGGCAGCGATCCGTGGATGAGCGAACTCTTGCCCGAACCCGCGACGCCGGTGACGACGACGAGCGTCCCGAGTGGGATGTCGACGTCGACGTCGCGGAGGTTGTTCGTGCTCGCGCCGCGGATTTCCAGTGTGCCGGTGGGCGTGCGCACGGTGTCCTTGAGGGAGGCCCGGTCGTCGAAATGACGGCCGGTGATGGTGCCCGCCGCCCGCAGCCCGTCGACGGTGCCCTCGAAGCAGACGGTGCCGCCCGCCGAACCTGCGCCGGGACCGAGGTCGACGACGTGGTCGGCGATCACGATGGTTTCCGGCTTGTGTTCCACGACGAGCACCGTGTTGCCCTTGTCCCGCAGTCGCAGCAGCAGGTCGTTCATCCGCGCGATGTCGTGGGGGTGCAGGCCGATGGTGGGTTCATCGAAGACGTAAGTGACGTCGGTGAGCGAGGACCCGAGGTGGCGGATCATCTTGACGCGTTGTGCCTCGCCGCCGGACAGGGTGCCCGACGGCCGATCGAGCGAGAGATAGCCCAGCCCGATCTCCACGAACGAATCGAGGGTGTGGGCCAGCTTGGCCAGCAGCGGCGCCACCGACGACTCGTCGAGACCGCGGACCCAGTCGGCCAGGTCGCTGATCTGCATCGCGCACGCGTCGGCGATGTTGATCTTCTTGATCTTGGCGGACCTGGCCGCCTCGCTGAGCCGGGTGCCGTCGCACTCGGGACAGACGGTGAAGGTGACCGCCCGGTCCACGAACGCGCGGATGTGCGGTTGCAGCGCCTCCTTGTCCTTGGCCAGGAAAGACTTCTGGACCTTGGGGATCAGACCCTCGTAGGTGAGGTTCACGCCCTCGACCTTCACCTTGGTCGGTTCCCGGTGCAGGAAGTCGCGCATCTCCTTCTTGGTGAACTCGCGGATCGGCTTGTTCGGGTCGAGGAAGCCCGACTCGGCGTAGGTCCGCACGGTCCACCAGCTGTCCGACTTCCAGCCGGGGATGGTGAACGCGCCCTCGGCGATGGACTTCGAGTCGTCGTAGAGCTGGGTGAGATCGATGTCGGACACCATGCCCCGGCCTTCGCACCGCGGACACATGCCGCCGGTGATGCTGAAGTCGCGACGCTCCTTCACGGTCCGTCCGGCGCGCTCCGTGGTGACCGCGCCCGCGCCGCTGATCGAGGCGACATTGAAGGAGAACGCCTGGGGGGAGCCGATGTGTGGTTTCCCGAGCCGACTGAAGAGGATGCGCAGCATCGCGTTGGCGTCGGTGGCGGTGCCGACCGTGGAGCGGGGGTCGGCACCCAGCCGCTGCTGGTCGACGATGATCGCCGTCGTCAGTCCTTCCAGTACGTCGACCTCGGGTCGCGCCAGCGTCGGCATGAAGCCCTGCACGAAGGCGCTGTAGGTCTCGTTGATCATCCGCTGCGACTCCGCGGCGATCGTGCCGAACACCAGCGAGCTCTTGCCCGACCCGGAGACACCGGTGAACACCGTGAGCCTGCGTTTCGGCAGCTCGATGCTGACGTCCTTGAGGTTGTTCGCCCGCGCGCCGTGCACGCGGATCAGGTCATGGCTGTCGGCGACGTGCGGCGCAGGCGACTGCGTGTCCTTCTTCGTGGCCTTGCTCATCGTGTCTCCATGTGTCGGACTGGTCTTCGTCGGCGTCGCCTGGCTCGATCTGGCCGTTCTGCTCGGCTCAGCGCAGTTCCTGGATGCGGATCAGGTTGCCCGCGGGATCGCGGAAGGCGCAGTCGCGAACGCCGTAGGGTTGTTCGGTCGGCTCCTGGACGACGTCGGCGCTGCCCGCCTGGAGTCGCGTGAAGGTGCCGTCGAGGTCCTTTGTGGCCAGGTTGATGCCCGCGTAGGTGCCCTTGGCCATCATCTCGGCGATGGTGCGGCGCTCGTCGTCGGTGATGCCGGGGTCGGCTGCGGGCGGGTGCAGGACAATGGATGTGCCGGGCTGGTCGACCGGGCCCACCGTGATCCAGCGCATCCCGCCGTACGCGACCTCGTTGCGGACCTCGAAGCCGAGGGTGTCGCGGTAGAAGACCAGGGACGCGTCCGGGTCGTCGTGCGGGAGGAAGGTCGAGTGAATCGTGATGTCCATGGCGGTCACATTAGGTGCGGCTCGGTGACCGCGCTTCTCGATTCCTGATCGGTCTGGTCACTTGTTTCGCCACGCACGACGGCATCCCCGCCGTCGCGCTCGCCGCTTGGTGCCGATAGCTGCTGGGCGGCATACCGACCAATTCGCTGAAGCGACTGCTGAACGTGCCCAGGGACGAGCAACCGACCGCGAAACACACCTCGGTGACGCTCAGGTCGCCACGACGCAACAGCGCCATGGCGCGTTCGATGCGCCGGGTCATCAGGTAGCCGTAGGGCGACTCCCCGTAGGCGAGCCGGAACTCCCGGCTGAAGTGCCCGGCCGACATGTGCTCACCGCGAGCGAGCGCCTCGACGTCCAGCGGCTGTGCGTACTCCCGGTCGATCCGGTCTCGGGCACGACGCAGCCGCGCGAGGTCGCGTAGGTGCTGCGCCGCGGCGGGACTGCTGGTCACCTGCGAGATCGTGC
>JALZNB010000361.1 GCA_030857905.1 Actinomycetota bacterium | reverse complement strand
GGGCAGCGCCGCATCAGCACCCGCCAGTCCATTTCGGACAATTCCTGGGCCTCGTCCACGACGATGTGTCGGTAGGTCCAGTCCCGGTCCGCGGCAGCGCGTTCGACGAGGCCGCGGGTGTCGTGCTCGACGAACCGCTCGGCCAGGTCCTCGGCGTAGAGCAGGTCCGTGGCGAACAGGTGGTCCTCGTCGTCCATCGAGTCCTGGCGGTCGACGAGGTTGTCCAGCACGTCGGCGGCGTACTTGGCCTCGGCCGCCAGTTCCCGGTCGGCGGCCTGGTCGACGGGCTTGTCGCGCCCCAGCAGATCGACCAGTTCATCGAGCAGCGGCACGTCCGACACCGTCCAGGCGGCCCCGTCTGCGCGCGACAACACGGGGTCAGCACCGGCCGCCCGCAGCCGCTCGGGGGAGGAGTACAGGGGCGCCAACAGTGTTTCCGGGGTCAGTATCGGCCAGAGTTCGTCTAGCGCGGCGGTGAACTTCTCGTCCTCCGCGAGCTCCTTGAGCAGGTCCGCCCGCAGGTCCTCCCATGCTTCGCGGTCCGCCCGGGTCAGCCAGCCCCGGCCGATCCGGGCTATCGCCCGTTCGGTGAGCACCCACGTGAGGATCTCGCTGAACACCGCGCGGGCCTCGTTGTGCGGCAGCCCGCTCGCGCGCGCCTCCTCCCTGGCCCACTCCGCGGTCTCGGCGTCGATCCGCACTGTGACGTCCGCCAGTTCGATCGGCAGCGGACGCTCCGGCAGCCGCTGCCGATCGGCGACCGCGGCCGCGAGTACGTCCAGGATCTTCAGCGAACCCTTGAGCCGCGTGGCCTCCGGGCTGTCCTCGGCGGTGACATGCAGGCCGGGCACGAGGTCGCCGGTGGTCATGAACACCACGTCGGACTCGCCCAGCGACGGCAGGACACGGCTGATGTGGTTGAGGAACGCCGGGTTGGGCCCGACCACGAGCACACCATGGCGTTCCATCCGCTCCCGCTGGGTGTAGAGCAGGTACGCGACCCGGTGCAGCGCCACCACGGTCTTCCCCGTGCCCGGGCCGCCCTCGATCACCAGCACCCCGGGGTGGTCCAGCCGAATGATCATGTCCTGCTCGGCCTGGATCGTCATCACGATGTCGCGCATCCCGTCACCGCGCGGCGCGTTGACCGCCGAGAGCAGCGCCGCGTCCCCCCGCTCACCGGCGCTCGGGCGGCCGAACACCTCGTCGGTGAAGTCGATGATCTCGCGCCTGCGCGTGTGGAACTGGCGGCGTCGACGCATGTCCTCGGGGCTCGCGGCGGTGGCGACGTAGAACGCGCGCGACGCCGGTGCCCGCCAATCCAGCAACACCGGCTCGTAGTCGTTCTCCTCGTCGAAAAGGCCGATCCGGCCGATGTACGCGTGCTCGCCCGCCAGGGTGTCCAACCGGCCGAAGCACAGCCCGTTGTCCGCGACGTCCAGCCGCTTGGTCTCTTTCTCCGACGCGCGCACCTGGACGTCGCGTTCCATGGGTGTCCCGCCGGTTCCCCGCAACGCCGCGGTGTACTCGCCCCGCACTCGTGCCCGCTCCGCGTCGAGCCGCGCGTAGAGCCCGGCGACGTAGCCCCGCTCGGACCGCAGTTCCGCTTCGTACTCCTGAGTTGACACAGGTCCTCACACCCTTTAATCTGACATTAGGTCCAGCGGGTTCTCCATTGTTTTATGGAGGACACGCAGACTTTTTATTGTCCACCTCCTGTCAAGCCCCCTCGCGCGTTGTCGCTGTATCCGTGGGCTTTGTCGAGGTTTCGGAAACCAATCCGATTGTCTTTCCCGCCGGCGATCTCTCGTCCTCTCGGTCGGTGGAGAAACGTCTTCTTGTGACGATCGCGTAAGCGGTCTGTCGCCTTCGGTGCCCCGCCGTGCCTCCGTTCAGCTGTCACGACCCGCGAAACGGATCCGCCGAGACCGGCTCGCCGAGTCGCTGTTGCGGGTGATGCGCAATAAGAATCTTGTGAGTGAATGGAAGCTCCCCGAATGCGGACAAGCCGAGACGGGTTCGGTGACGAACTCGTGATGCTCGCTCGTCATTCGAACACGAACGAGTTTCGGAATATCCGTATCAGGTCCGTCGCTCAGCCGGCGGACCACGGAAGGGATGGAGCATGTCATCACCATCTCCCACCCGTCGACGACGACGGGTGGCTGTCGCGCTGGTAGCGACAGGCAGTGCGGTGCTCAGTGGCGCTCTGATCGGGCTCGTGCCCGGTCCGGCCGTCGCCTCCAGCCACCGCGAAGCACCACTGATCGCGGCCGATCCGGGCGCGGACAACACCGATGTGTACGCGTTCGTCAGTCCCGACCGCCCGGACTCGGTGACGCTGATCGCCAACTGGACTCCCTTCCAGGAGCCCAACGGCGGTCCGAACTTCTACCCGTTCGCCACCGAGACCCGGCACGACATCAACATCGACAGTGACGGCGATGCCAAACCGGATCTCACCTACCGGTGGATATTCAAGACCGAGGACCGTCGAGGCAAGTCGACGTTCCTCTACAACAACGGCCCGGTCACCTCGCTCGACGACGAGAACCTGCTCTTCCGGCAGACCTACACCCTTGAGGTCGTCGACCGCTGGGGCCGGGAGAAGACCCTCGTCCGCAACGCGAAGGTGGCACCGTCGAACACCGGCGCGGCCTCCATGCCCGACTACGGGACGCTGCGCAACCAGGCGGTAGTCGACGTACCCGGCGGCGGGAAGTCCTTCGCCGGTCAAGCCGACGACTCGTTCTTCCTGGACCTGCGGGTGTTCGACCTGCTCTACGGCGGCAACCTGTCCGAGGTCGGCCAGGACACCCTCGCGGGCTACAGCGTGAACACCATCGCGCTCCAACTCCCGCGGTCGGCGCTGGCGCTCAACGGCAACGTCGAGAAGAACCCCGTGATCGGTGTCTGGAGTGACACCGAGCGCAGGTCGATGCTGCTGCGCTCAGGCGAGGAACGCGCGTTCGGCCCGTTCGTGCAGGTTTCCCGCCTGGGCAACCCGCTGGTCAACGAGGTCATCGTGCCCGCCGGGTTGAAGGACAAGTTCAACTCGCTCACCCCCGACCAGGACCGGAAGATCCCGGACCTGGTGAACCGGGTGACCGATCCCGAGTTGCCGAAGCTCATCCAGGCGATCTACGGCATCCCGGCACCGCCGACCCCGCGCGACGACCTGGTCGAGATCTTCCTGACCGGGATCACCACCAAGGCGGGCGGCCCGATCAAGGCGGACCTCAACTCCCAGTTGAACAACGCCGACGTCAACGCCAAGCGGTTCGCCCCGTCCGAGCAGCTTCGGCTGAACATGGCGGTGCCCGTGAACCCGAGCCCCAACCGGCTCGGTGTGATCGGTGGCGACCTCCAGGGCTTCCCGAACGGTCGCAGGCTCACCGACGACGTGCTCGACATCGCCGTGCAGGCGGTCGAGGGCGCCGCAGTGACCGGTCCGGTCCCCGCCCTGGCGGCGGGTGACAAGGTCGACGCGAACGACAAGACGTTCGGCGCGTCGTTCCCGTATGTGGCCCTGCCGGGCAACACGGCCGTCAACGAGACCTCGGGTGGCGCTGCCGCGGTGCCCGCCGGTCTCGGCGGCTTCCCGGTGGAGCCGTTGCTCGGTGGCCTTGTCGCCGCCGTGCTCATCGGCTCGGGTGTCGTGCTGTACCGACGACGTCCTCAGTTCACGACCGCTCCCGCGGTGGCTTAATCCGTAATCGCCCCGGGGAGCGCCTCGCGCGCTTCCCGGGGTGCCCCGGTGCGGTAACCCGCGCCGGCGATCCCGTCGGAGGTTTCGCCGCATGTCATCCTCGCCCCGCCGCAGGCGCGTCATCGCCATCGCGGTGGTCGCCGCGGGCGTCGCGCTGTTCAGCGTCAGCATCTCCACGCTGTTCGCCTCACCGGACCAGCCGCGGCCCGCCGCGTCGGCCACGCCCGCCGAACAGTCCGCGCTCAACCGCACCATCGACACCGCGCAGACCAAGCTCCGGCGCACCCCGAACGATCCGGCCACCTGGGCGTTGCTCGGTGCCGCCTACGTGGAGCAGGCCCGTGTCACCGGCGACCCCGGCTACTACACCAAGGCCCAGGGTGCGCTCCAGAAGTCCCTTGACCAGCAGCCGGACGGCAACGCCCAAGCGCTCATCGGACAGGGCGCCCTCGCCAACGCCCGCCACGACTTCGCCGTCGCCCGCGACTGGGGCGAGCGCGCGAAGACGGTGGCACCCGACACCGCCGAGGTCTACGGCGTACTCGCCGACGCCTACACCCAACTCGGCCAAGCCGACGCCGCGACCGACGCCGTGCAGCGGATGGTCGACATCGAACCCGGCGTGCCGTCCTTCACCAGGGCCGCGTACGACTTCGAGCAGCGGGGCCGGATCGATGACGCCCGAGCGGCGCTTGAGCGGGCCCTCGACACCGCCGCGACCACAGCGGATGCCTCCTTCTGCCACTACCAACTCGGGGAGTTGGCCTTCGACACCGGTCGCCTCGACGACGCGGCGGGCCACTACGAGGACGGCCTGCGCGCCGACCCGGCCAACGCGGCGCTGCGCCAGGGCAGCGCGAAGGTCGCCGAGGCCAGGGGCGACGTCCCCGGCGCTCTCGGCAAGTACCGGGAACTGGTCAACACCACACCGACCTCGCAGTACGTGCACGAGTACGCGCTGCTGTTGCTGGCCAACGGCCGCGCCCAGGAAGCCGAGAGCCAGTTCGCGCTGATCGACACCCAACGCAGGCTCGCCGCGGCCTCAGGCGCGGGCGACGATCTCGCCGACTCCGTCGTGGCCGCCGATCGTGGCGACGTCGCCACCGCGTTGAGCCTGGCCGAGGGCGAGTGGGCTCGCAGGCAGTCGGCGCCGGTGGCCGACGCTCTCGCATGGGCGTTGCACCTGGCCGGACGCGACACCGAGGCGCTGTCCTATACCGACAAGGCGGCGGCATCCGGCTGGGTCAACGCGACCTTCACCTACCACCGGGGCATGATCCTCGCGGCGCTCGACCGCGCACCCGAGGCGATCCCGGTGCTGGAGAACGCGTTGACGACCAACCCGCACTTCTCCCCGGTGCACGCCCCCGCCGCCGAACGCGCGTTGACCGAATTGCGGGCTCGCCGATGATCCGCTTGGCGCGCGTGTGCGCACTCCTGATGCTGACATCGTTGACCCTGCTGGGTTTCTCCGGCACGGCATCGGCGCATCCGCTGGGGAACTTCACCGTCAACCACTACAACGGACGGACCCTGCATCAGGATCGGGTCGAACTGCGGGCCGTGATCGACCTCGCGGAAATCCCGAC
>JALZNB010000353.1 GCA_030857905.1 Actinomycetota bacterium | reverse complement strand
CCGGACGCCAAGGCCGAAGTGGTCGGGAAGTTCAAGCAGGGCGTGGAGACCGCGGCCGACCCGCAGGTGCAGAACGGCTTCCGCAAGATCGGCGAGAACCGGTGGGCGGCCAACGACTTCCTCAAGCCCCTCGACGGACACAACTGCGGCTGACGCGCGGCATTTCGACCTCACTACGCTGGCGCGGTGCTGACTGTCTCCACCGTGAACGTCAACGGCCTGCGCGCCGCCGCCAAGAAGGGCTTCGTCGAGTGGCTCGCGGCGACCGAGGCCGACATCGTGTGTCTGCAAGAGGTGCGGTCGGCGGTTGAGCTGTTGCCCGCCGAGGCCGGTGCGCCGGAAGGCTGGCACACCGTGCACGCCGACTCCCGGTTGCTCAAGGGCCGCAACGGCGTGGCGATCTACTCCCGGCAGGTGCCGACGAGTGTGCGGGTCGGTTTCGGGGTGCCCGAGTTCGAGGCCAGTGGCCGTTACGTCGAGGCGTGGTTCCCCGGGTTGGTCGTGGGAAGCCTGTACTTGCCGAGCGGGGAGGTCGGCACGCTGCGGCAGGAGCAGAAGGAACGGTTCATGGACACGTTCCTGCCCTACCTCGCCGAACTGCGGGAGAAGGCCGCGGCCAGCGGCTGCGAGGTGGTCATCTGCGGTGACTGGAACATCGCGCACCAGGAGATCGACCTCAAGGCGTGGAAGGCCAACCGCAAGAACTCCGGCTTCACCCCGGCCGAGCGCGCGTGGCTCTCGCGCGTGTTCGACGAGGTCGGGTACCGCGACACACTGCGGCAACTGCACCCGGAAGGCCCCGGCCCGTATACGTGGTGGTCCTACCGCGGCAAGGCGTTCGACAACGACTCGGGCTGGCGCATCGACTACACGGTGACGACGCCGGGCCTCGCCGGTCGCGCCGTGTCCGCCGTTGTGGAACGAGCGGCGACCTACGACGAGCGCTGGTCGGACCACGCCCCACTCACCGTCACCTTCGACTGGCCTTCCAGCTAGAAGGTACGACGAAACCATCATCGTCAGGCACAATCTGTCCGAGGAGGTGCCTGCGTGCATGAACTCGTCAAGGCCAAGCGACATGAGATCAACGAGTTGTGCCGAACGCTGGGGGTCCGTCGTCTCGACTTGTTCGGATCAGCCGTTGGCGACTCGTTCGGGTTCGACATCGCGACCAGCGACGTCGATGTTCTCGTCGAATTCGACCATGGGCCGGACTTTGACTACTTCGGCACCTACTTCGCCTTGAAAGAGGGCTTGGAGAAGATCCTGGGCAGGCACGTGGATGTGGTGAGCGGTTCGAGCATTCGCAATCCGTACTTTCGGCGGCGAGTCATGGAGACGAAGGAAATGCTGTATGCGGCCTGATCCGCGCGCGTACCTGTGGGACGCGCTGCATGCCGCAGAGCTGATTGCTCAGTTCAGCCTGGACAAGACTTTTCCGACTATCGGTCGGACGTCATGCTGAGATCGGCAATCGAACGGCAGTTCGAAATTGTCGGGGAGGCGCTGAATCAGCTGTCGAAAATAGATGGAGAGATCGCTTCCGCTGTCCCGGAGCTGCCCCGAATCGTTGCGTTCCGCAATATCCTGATTCATGGATACGGCACGGTTGACGACGCTCTGGTGTGGCAGGTACTCGCGGAGGAGCTGCCCATCCTGACGCGGACGCTGGGCGAACTTCTTGGTGAAGGCGACTAGATCTCGATGTCCCGCTTCCGGCTCGCTCGACCTCACCCCGCAAGGCTCCGGTGACTACACGAGCGCATAGCGTGATGATCCACTACCCCGTCTTCGGCAGGTCAAACGTGACGGATACCCTCCTTTTGTTGGCCGATCGTGCGGTTCTGGGGACACGCGGTTGACACACTCGGTAGCTTTTTCCTAGCCCAACCTGGGTGCTTAGTCCAATCGAGGGACGGTACAACGGTGTCAGGCGGTATCAGCTTGTGAACGTGCGGACTGTGTGCGACCGGGTGTTGCGGCTCGCGGTGCTCGTGACGGTCTTTCCCGCTCTGCTTGTGCTCACTGCTCCGACGGCGTCGGCGCAGGCCGCGATCGAGGGTGGCATGCCGGTCAGTCTGGCCGGACCGGTCGGGATCGCGGCGGTGATCGCGGGCGTGGGGGGCGTGGTCATCGGCCTGATTCGGCGTCGCAAGGTCACGGTGTCGCAGGCCAATCAGCGGATCGTCATCGAGGAGCCCGTGCCGTTGCCCGCTCCACGCCACCCGGTCACCTCAGGTGTGACGGCGGACTGACTTGTCGGGGAGTCCGGTCGTATCCGGCTTTCGCCATGAGAAGAGGGCAGGCTCCGAATCGGAACCTGCCCTCTCGCCTGTCTCGAAGATTTAGCCCTGGACAGCGGCCAACGCGTTGATCAGGCCCGCGCCGTAGAAGCCGCGACCGGTCTGGCCGCCCTCGCAGACAGCCTTGTACGCGCCGGTGCCGCCCGGGTCCGAGATGCCGCCCTCGGGGCACGGCAGCCGGGTGGCGTCACGCTGGAGTTCGACGATCGAGCGCTGCGCCGACCACTCCGGGTGTGCCGAGCGGATCAGCGCGACGACACCGGCCGCGTGCGGCGCCGCCATCGAGGTGCCCTGCTTGTAGCCCCAGGCGCCGTTGACGACGGTGGACAGGACGCGTCCGTTGGCGTGCGGGGTGCTGGGGATCTGCATCGAGTCGCCGCCGGGAGCGGTGACCTCGGTCTCGGTGCGGCCGTAGTTGGAGTAGAAGGACTTCTCGTTCTTCACACCGACCGACGACACGCCGACGACACCGTTGACCTCGCTAGGCAGCTTGACGCACTCGTTGCCGGTCTCGCGGGTGATCGGGGTGCCGTTGTTGGGGCTGCCGGAATCGACGATGTCGTGCGACAGGTCCCAGTTGCTGTTGCCGAGCGCGGCGACGTTGACCACGCCGCGACGGGCCGAGTAGTCGATGGCGCGGGTGACCGCGGTGGCGACGGCGCGCTGGTCGGCGTCGTCCTTGCACCACAGGTACCACGGGTCGACGAAGTAGGAGTTGTTGGTGACCTTGATGCCGTTCTCGGCGGCCCAGATGAAGCCGCAGATCGCGTACTCGGGCCAGATGTAACCGTCGTCGTTGACGACCTTGACCGAGGCCAGCTTCACGTTCGGCGCGACGCCGACGATGCCGACGCCGTTCTTGGCCGCGGCGATGGTGCCCGCGACGTGCGTGCCGTGGTCGCTGGTGGTCGGCGCCCACGCGGCGGGGGAGGTGTCCGGCACGCCGCGGTCGGTGCAGCCCACCGAGCGGGCGGCGTCGATGTTGGCCTGGAGGTCGGGGTGGGTGGCCTCGATGCCGGAGTCGAGCACGCCGACGACGAGGTTGCGGTCACCGCCGTTGACGTCGTTGGCCTGGTCGGCCTTGATCGCCTTCATGTTCCACTGGTTGACTTCCAGCGGGTCGTCGGCGGAGGTGGACTTGTCGGAACCGACGACGGCCTCGGTGTTCTCGATGGCTCGCTCGTCCGCGCGCGCGGCATCGGCCGCACGTGCCGTCGGCGGCGCCGCGAGCTCGGCCAGGTTCTGGGTGGCGCCCGCGCCCTGTACGCCCCGCTTGGTGCGCACGACCTTCGCGAACTCGGCGTTGGTCGACGACGCGACCACGACGCCGATCTGCGGCCACGACTTGACGACGGCGCCGCCGGAATCGCGCACCGCGCGTTCGATCCGAGAAGCGCTGTGGTGGCCCTGGGAGCCGAGCACGACGAAGTGTGCCTCGGGACCGGTGGCGGCTTGCGGTGTCGCCGCCGCGGTGTGGACCGACCCGGTGGCGAAGCCGGTGGCGGAAGCGATCACCACCGCGGCACCGAGTAGGCGGATTCGGGAACGTCTGTGCACTGAAGACCTCCAGATGTGGCGAATTCACCAGGTCGCGTGCCGGTCTGGCGCGATATTCAACGGGCGACCGGGTCGCGCTGAACCTGTCACCCCGGAACCCTAGGTGCAATCCGCCGGATGGCGCAGCGCTAACCCGGCCGGGTGACTCGGGCGTTGGCCTGGGAGGATCGGGGTGTGTCGACCGAGCAGACCACCACCGATCGTAAACCGCGCGTGCTGTCGGGTATCCAGCCGACCGCCGATTCGTTCCACCTCGGCAATTACCTGGGCGCGATTCGGCAGTGGGTCGCCCTGCAGGAGACACACGAGACCTTCTACTTCATCGCGAACATGCACGCGATCACCGTCGAGCACGACCCCAAGCTGCTGCTCAGGCGCACCCGCGTCGCGGTGGCGCAGTTGCTGGCGCTGGGCCTCGACCCGGAGCGTTCGACGGTGTTCGTGCAGAGCCAGGTGCCCGAGCACGCACAGCTCAACTGGGTGATGCAGTGCCTCACCGGCTACGGCGAGGCCAGCAGGATGACCCAGTTCAAGGACAAGTCGGCGAAGCAGGCCGTGGTCAGCGTCGGCCTGTTCACCTATCCCTCGTTCCAGGCCGCCGACATCCTGGCGTATCGGCCGCAGTACGTGCCGGTTGGTGAGGACCAGCGCCAGCACCTTGAGCTGACCCGCGATCTGGCGCAGCGGTTCAACGGTCGTTTCGGCAAGGTGTTCCCGCAGCCCGAGCCCTACATCCTCAAGGACACGGCCAAAATCTTCGACTTGCAGGAACCGGGCGCGAAGATGAGCAAGTCCGCCTCGGCCGCAGGCGGGATCATCGAACTGCTCGACGACCCGAAGGTCTCGGCGAAGAAGATCCGTTCCGCGGTGACCGACACCGGCCGCGAGGTCGTGTACGACCCGGCGAACAAGCCGGGCGTGAGCAACCTGCTGACGATCTTCTCCGCGCTGACCGGACGCGGTGTCGAAGAGCTTCAGGTGGACTACGACGGCAAGGGTTACGGGGATCTGAAGAAGGATCTCGCCGAGGTGGTCGCCGAGTTCGTCACCCCGATTCGGGACCGCGTCAAGTCCTATGTGGACGATCCGGCCGAGTTGGACAAGGTGCTCGCCGCCGGTGCCGACCGGGCTCGTGTCGTGGCGAGCGAGACGTTGGCCAGGGTGTACGGCAAGATCGGCTTCCCGCTGCCGCGCTGAGTCGGATGTCGCACTGCGGGGCATGATCGCGGCGACTAGATTTCAGTCGTGACAGACAAAGAACAAGGCGAGTCGAAGATCGCGCGGTTACGCGCGCGCAGGCCGGGGATCGATCACCTGATCAGAGCGTTCGACGCCTTCACCGAGCGTTACGGCAATCACTTCGCCGCATCGATCACCTACTTCAGCGTGTTGTCGCTGTTTCCGTTGCTGCTCATCGGTTTCGCCCTCCTCGGTTTCGTGCTGGCAGGCCAGACCGAGACCTTGGATTCGTTGCGCGAGAGCATCACATCGACCGCGCCGCCGAGCCTGCGTGAGC
>JALZNB010000336.1 GCA_030857905.1 Actinomycetota bacterium | reverse complement strand
TGCTGGTGTCCTGCGTTCGGAGTTCGATCTGGCGGTCGGGGACTGGTCGCAGGCGCCGATGATCAGCGCGGTACCGGGGGGCAGATCCGCCGAGTCTCCATCCGCGGCGACGACCGTTACGCGGGCCGCCGCAGCGCGTCAATGGCGGTGGCGACGATCTCGGCCGGGGTGTTGGCGACGTCGACCCGGATGCCCGGTTCGTCGGCCTTGAGGGGTTCGAGGTCGGCCAGTTGCGAGTCCAGCAGTGCCGGTGGCATGAAATGGCCGGATCGGGTGCCCATCCGCTCGGCGAGCAGTGCGCGGTCGCCGTCGAGGTGCAGGAACCACACGTTGGCGTCGGCTCGGCTGAGCAGGTCACGGTAGGTGTGTTTGAGGGCCGAGCAGGTGACGACGGCCCCGGCGTCGCGGCCACGTTCGGTGATCCACGCCGCGATGGCCTCCAGCCAGGGCCAGCGGTCCTCGTCGGTGAGCGGGGTGCCCGCGGTCATCTTGGCGATGTTGGCGGCCGGGTGGAACTCGTCCGCCTCGGCCATCGGCACCGCCAGGCGTTCGGCCAACAGCGCCCCCACCGTGCTCTTGCCGGACCCGGAAACGCCCATCACGATCACCACGGTGTGTTCAGCCACGAGCCAAGTCAAACTCATCGGGTAGGTGTTGTTCAACCCGGCCCGCCTACCGCACTAGCGCAGATCGTCCAGCAGCAATGGAATCACCACGTCTTCGCCGACGGCCCAGCCCGCGCGCAACGCCGCTGTGAGCGTCGGGTCCCACGGAGTCGCACCGGGTTCCTCACCCAAGGCGGACAGGTCGATGCTCTCGTCCCTGGCGACGTCCAGCCCGGCGCGGTAGTCCTCGGCCGACATCCGCCACGGATCTCCGCCAAGGCTGTGGAGTTGGCTGGTGAGCAGCAGGCCTTGGTGGTCGAAGTCGGCGTGGTGGCGGATGTGGACGCCGGTCGACAGCCACGTCGTGACGAGTTGGCGGGCCGCGATGTTGAGGTGCCCGGACAGGCAGATCAACCGCTGACCGACGCGGGCGTCCACCGCCGCCTCGAACACCCGCGTGCTCTCGCACACGAAGACCGTCGAGCCAGGCTCGACTGGGGGAACCTCCCCGAGGACAAGGTGCCGCACGCCCTGCGACCACCACAGCACCGACGCGGACATGCGGTCCACCGCCACCCCGCACCGCTCCCACAAGGTCCGCTCGTCGCGGGCCGAGCGGGGAAGTTCCACCCGGTGCGCGAGCGCGGCGCCGAGCAACACCAGGGAGGTCACCTTGCGTCCCCGGTCGAGTCCACACGGACCAGCACCGTGCCGCGCGGCCATGACCGTCCTTGGCACCCACGTCGTCGGTACGACCGGCTCCAGGACCAGGTCGGCCAGGATCGCGCAGGCGAGCGCGGCGGGGGAGGCGAGCCGCTCGGGCATGATCTTGCCGTAGCGACGGACCTGCTCCACCCAGGCGTGCGCCCACGATCGCCCGTCCAGGCCCGAGGTGCTCAGCGCCGACCACAGGATCTCGTCCACCCACTCGGTCCGCGACGAAGGGGTCTCACCCGCGGCGACCGGTGCGCCGTGGACCTCTTCGAGCACCTCGGAGAGTCCACAGTGGAACTTCCCGGCACGCAGCCGGGCGTCCAGGTCGGCTACCGCGATGGTCTGGCCGACCCCGGCCTCGACCGGTGCGTCGATCAGTTCGGACACCGCGACGGCCACCACCGCGGACGGCGCCTTGAAGCCCAACTTCACCTGCCCGCGCTGAACAGCCTTGCGCGCCTGTCGCCACAGGATCTCGTACTCCGGGCGGCCGTACTCGGCCCGCATGTCGGTCATGGGTCGTCCCGTTCCAGTGCGGTTCCATCCCACGTGGTGTGGGTGCAGGCGACGCCGTGGCCGGATTTCGGCCGCAGCACGTCGTATACGTGCATCCGGGGGATGCGGTCCGACACGCCCCAGCCGCTGGGCCAGGTGATCATCCAGTCCATGTCGAGATCGACCAGCAGTTCCAGCATCCGGGCGATCGTCGGGTCGTCGAGTCGTTCGAAGGCCTCGTCGAGCAGCACGAGCCGTAGCGGCGACATGCGCGATGTCGCGGCCACGCCCGCGGAGATGGCGCCGTAGAAGGCCGCCGCGGCGGCGAACAACGTCACGTACGAGATCAGCCGCGTCTCACCGGAGGACAGTTGGCGGAGCCGCCGGGAGCGGGGTTTGCCGTCCGGGGCGCTGTCGCGAACCCGGACTGTGAAGGAGAACCACGACCGGTAGTCCAGTGCCCGCGCCAGGATCTCGGTGTAGCCGCCGGAGGCCGAGTCGCGTTCGGATTCGATGCGTTCGGTGAACACCTGTTGCAGCCGGGTGTCCTGTTCCTCGGTGCGCTGCGCGAACGGCATCCGCAGCAGCTTCAACGCCTCCACAATGGACTCGTCGAGCCAGGCGGCGGGTTGCCATTCGAGTTGGACGTGCACGCCCTGGCTCGACCGGGCCGAGTCGAGCACCTGGTTCATCCGCCGGGTCAGGTCTTCGGCGACCGAGATCTGACCGGAGAGACGCTCGGCGAGTTCGCGCACCAGGTGCAGCGCGAAGATGCCCTGGTACCGCTCGGTGAGGAAACCCCGGCGCTCGCCGAGTCTGGTGGCGACCCGTCGAGCGGCCACCGCCACCGGCGCGGGCCCTTCCTCGGCCGACACCACGACTGTCAGGATGCCCGCGTGCCGCTCGGGCAGCACGTTGTGCGTCCCGGCCAGTGCCGCCTGCAATGCCTGCAACCTGGTGAGGACGTTCTCCTCGCCGGGCAGCCGCTTCGACTCCGCGACCACCGCGTCGAGCAGGGTGAACGCCTCGTCGTCCTCGTCCGGGCGGTCGGCGTCCGTCGCGGCCGCCCACACGCCGGGCGCCGACAGGGCCTCGC
>JALZNB010000280.1 GCA_030857905.1 Actinomycetota bacterium | reverse complement strand
ACGTTTACGTGGCCGGCCGACCGTTTACGTGGCGCGCGGAAGGGCGGAAGGCCTCAGAACGCGTACGGGCCGAAGCGGCCCCAGGCGACGAACAGGGCAAGCCCGCCGAGCACCACGGTGACCACGATGTTTGGCATCTCGCCGCGGCGGAAGTGCGTGATCGTAGCGCCGACCATCAGCAGCACCAGACCGGTCGCGGCGAGCGGCGCCAGCACCGGCGCGATGTCCAACAGTGGGGCAAGATCCGCCCGACGGCGGCCGCCACCTCGAGCGCGCCGATCGTCTTGACCAGGCTCGGGGAGAAGTCCTCGGCCCAGGCCTGACCCGACTCGACCAGCTTTGGCTTGGGCTGGCTGACTTTCAAGGCCCCTGCTGCCCCGAAGGCTACGGTTAGCAGCGCGGCTACGGTCCACAAGGCGACGTTCATGCGGCCCTCCAGGAGAGGCAAGAGATTGAATCGTCAACAACAAGGGTAGGTAGGTCTGCCGGGGTTTGCCGTCCATGCTCGAACGCAGCGACTTGTCGGTCGGTTGCTCAGTCTGAGCCGATGTTGCCTCAGGGTCTGGCGCGGCGACCCTCGCGCTCGCGAGAATCGGCCTACACCCGACTCGCGACCACGGAGGCTCCTGATGAACGTGCCCGACACACAGTCCGACCGACAGTCGACGGCGATGGTGGGGGACAAGCTGTCCGGGCGGGTGGCACTGGTCACCGGCGGCACCCGCGGCATCGGCGCCGCGATTTGTCGCAGTCTGGCCAGCCAGGGCGCCTCCGTCGCCGCCGGCTACAGCGGCAACACCGAGCGCGCCGAGCAGTTCCGCAAGCGGTTCGAGACCGACTTTCCCGGCGAAGGCGGAGTGTCGGTGCACCAGGGCAACGTGTCGCAGCCGGAGGACTGCCGTCGGGTGGTCGGGGAGGTGCTTGACCAGCACGGCAGACTCGACATCCTGGTCAACAACGCCGGCATCACCATCGACAAGATGGCGATGAAGATGCCGGTGGACGATTGGAATCAGGTGTTGGCGGTCAACCTGTCCGGCTCGTTCTACATGGCTCAGCCATCGCTGGAGCACATGGTCGAGCGCGGCACTGGCCGCATCATCTTCGTCTCCTCGGTCATCGGTGAAACCGGGAACGTCGGCCAGGCCAACTACGCCGCATCCAAGGCCGGCATGCTCGGACTGACCAAGACCCTCGCCAAGGAGGCAGCCTTCATCCTCGAACGTGCGGGCAAGTTGGAAGACGAGGGCATGGGCATCACGGTGAACACCGTCACGCCCGGCTTTGTGGCCACCGAGATGCTCGACAGCGTGCCTGAGAAGGTGCTGGACCGGATCAGGTCCCAGATCCCGCTGCGCCGGTTGTGCCGCCCCGAGGAGATCGCCCGGGTGGTGCACTTCCTCGCCGCCGATGCGTCCTCGTACATCACCGGCCAGGTCTGGGGTGTCAACGGCGGCATGGACATGTGACGCTGACCGGCCACAGCACACGCTTGACATGCCAAGCACGCGATCCGTATGGTGGGGAGTGCTTGGAAAACCAAGCACTCCCCGAACCCCACAGGAGCACATCATGACGACCACCAACGCCAAGACCACCCCCAAGTCCGAGATGCCCGACCTTGCACAGAAGTTGCGTGAGCAGCTGGTGGCGGGCGTCCAGCAGGGCCAGCAGGTGTCCCTCGACGCAGCGCAGACCTGGGTGAAGGCCGTGTCCGCGGTCCCTACCCCTGAGCTGCCGGCCGTTCCGGGTGTCCCGGCACTGCCCAGTGTCGAGGCCACCACCAAGTACGCCTTCGACGTGGCCGCCGACCTGCTCAACGCCCAGCGTGCGTACGCCTTGCAGTTGGCGGGCGTGCTGGCCGCGGACAAGTCGGCGTGACCTCTCGGGTAGCCGAGACCAGCGAGATGGCAGAACCGACGACAGCAGCGGATGGAGACCCCCGGCGGATGCTGGGCGGCTTCATCCGGGCGCAGCGGCAGTTGGCCAATCTGTCGCTGCGCCAGCTGTCAGCCCTGACCGAGGTGTCCAACCCGTACCTGAGCCAGGTCGAGCGCGGGCTGCACGAGCCGTCGGTGCGGGTGCTCAAGTCGATCGCCGAGGCGCTGAACGTGTCCGCTGAGACCCTGTTCGAACAGGCCGGGCTGATCAACTCCACCGCAGACCCCGACGAGCGGGCCACCGAGCGCGTCATTTCCGGCGACACGCGTCTTACCGAAGCGCAGCGCCGCGCACTGCTCAGCGTCTATCGCAGCTACGTTGAGGGCAACAAGGCAGACTGACGTCAGCCCGAACATCCTGCGGCCTCTCGCGGCTGCGCGTATCGCTCGAACAGGAGACCGCCACCATGTCACCAACGCCCACCGCCGAGTCAGCCGGACCCTCGGTCCTGGACCGTCTTGGCGTCGCCGAGGATCCCCTGGTCGGCGCCGACCCGGTGTCCTTCCTGCGCTCCCTCGCTGCGGCCGCCACTGGGGTGGCAAAGAACCCGGCCGGCGCCGCCGCCGCCAACGCCCGGCTGCTGAT
>JALZNB010000259.1 GCA_030857905.1 Actinomycetota bacterium | reverse complement strand
GGCCCGCCCTCTCCTCAGCAAAGCTCAGACCGGGATGACCGTCGGGATGATCATCGGTCGGCGGCGGTAGGTGTCGGCCACCCAGCGTCCCACCACGCGGCGGACGGACTGGGCGATCCGGTGCGTGTCGGTGATGCCTTCCGATTCGGTGTGGGACAGCTCCATCTCCACCAGCGACACCACGGCGTCCAGCGCCTTGGGGTCGTCGGAGAACCCTCGGCCGGACACCGTCGGCGGCGACACCGCGCGCCCGGTCGTGGACTCGACGGCCACCGTGATGGCGATGAAGCCGCCCTCACCGAGAACCAGCCGGTCGGACAGCGTCGACTCGCCGACGTCGCCCACCGAGAGACCGTCCACATAGACGTGACCGACCTCGACGCGGCCGCTCACCCGCGCGAGACCATCGATCAGGTCGACCACGACACCGTCCTCGGCGATGACGACGTTCTCCTCCGGGACACCGGTTTGCACCGCCAGCGCGGCGTTCGCCCGCAGGTGACGCCACTCGCCGTGGACCGGCATGACGTTGCTGGGCCGCACGGCGTTGTAGAGGAAGAGCAGCTCCCCCGCCGAGGCGTGGCCGGAGACGTGCACCTTCGCGTTGCCCTGGTGGACAACGTCGGCACCGAGGCGAACAAGGCCGTTCACGACGCCGAAGACGGCGGTCTCGTTGCCCGGGATCATCGAGCTGGCCAGGATCACCGTGTCGCCGGGGCGGATCGAGATGTGGCGGTGTTCGCCGCGCGCCATCCGGGACAGGGCCGAGAGCGGTTCTCCCTGCGAGCCGGTGGAGACGAACAGGACCTGGTTCTCCGGCATCGTCATGGCTTCGTCGATGTTGACCAGCAGGCCCGGCGGCACGGTCAACAGGCCGAGGTCGGCCGCGATGCCCATGTTGCGCACCATCGACCGTCCGACCATGGCGACCCGGCGGCCGTGTTCGACGGCCACGTCGAGCACCTGTTGCACGCGGTGCACGTGGCTGGCGAAGCAGGCGACGATGACGCGCTGGTCGGCGCGCTGGATGACGCCGTTGATGACGGGGCCGATCTCGCGTTCGGAGATGACGAATCCGGGGACCTCGGCGTTGGTGGAGTCGACCAGGAACAGGTCCACCCCTTCGTCGCCGAGGCGGGAGAAGCCCGCGAGGTCGGTCAGCCTGCCGTCGAGCGGAAGCTGGTCGAGTTTGATGTCACCGGTGTGCAGGACGACACCGGCGGGCGTGCGGATGGCGACGGCAAGCGCGTCCGGGATGGAGTGGTTGACCGCGAAGAACTCGCAGTCGAACTCGCCGTAGGAGCAGGTCTCGTTCTCCTTGACCTCGCGCAGGTTCGGAGTGAGGCGGTGTTCCTTGCACTTGGCCGCGACCAGCGCCAGGGTGAACCTGGAGCCGACGACGGGCAGGTCCGGCCGTAGGCGCAGCAGGAAGGGCACCGCGCCGATGTGGTCCTCGTGGCCGTGGGTCAGCACCACGGCGTCGACTTCGTGCATCCGGTTCTCGATGGCCCGGAAGTCGGGCAGGATCAGATCCACACCCGGCTGCTGGTCCTCGGGGAACAGCACGCCGCAGTCGACGATCAGTAGACGACCGCCGTACTCGAAGACGGTCATGTTCCGACCGATCTCGCCGATCCCGCCGAGTGCCACGACCCGCAGGCCGCCTTCAGGCAGTGGCGGTGGTGCGTCGTTCGGTCGTGTACCCGCTTGACTCACTGATGAACCGTCCCCGTGCTCGTGTGTGTGGTGGGCGCGATGTAGGCCGCGTTGGCGTCGGCGTGCGCGACGCGCGCGGTGGCGAGGTGCGAGTCCGGTGCCGAGGTGAGCGGCACGCCAGCCTCGGCGATGTCCCCGGCGATGGCGCGGATCTGCTCGTCGGTGGCGGGCACCAGCGGCAGCCGTGGGTCACCCGCGTCGTGACCGCGCAGGCGCAGCGCGGTCTTGCTGAACACGACCCCGCCGACTCGGCTGAACGCACGCAGGACAGGCAGCAGGCTGTTGTGGATGTTGCGGGCGTTGGCGATCTCGCCCTTCTCGTAGCTGTCGAGCATTGTGCGTAAACGCCCGGCCACGACATGACCGATGACGCTGACATAGCCGACACCGCCGATGGCGAGCCACGGCAGGTTCAGGCCGTCGTCGCCGGAGTAGTAGGCGAGGTCGGTGCTGGCGATGACCTGGCTGCCCGCCAGCAGGTCGCCCTTGGCGTCCTTGACCGCCTGGATGCGCGGGTGCTCGGCGAGCCTGCGCAGCGTGTCGACCTCGATGGGCACGACAGAGCGCGGTGGGATGTCGTAGAGCATCACCGGCAGACCGGTGGCGTCGGCGACCGTGCTGAAGTGGGCCAGGAGACCGGCCTGCGGCGGACGCGAGTAGTACGGCGTCACCACGAGCAGGCCGTGCGCGCCCGCCTTCTCGGCCTCGCGCGCCAGCCGCACGCTGTGCGCGGTGTCGTAGGTGCCGACCGAGCCCACCACGGTCGCCCGGTCGCCGACCGCCTCGACCACGGCCCGGAGCAGGTCGGACTTCTCCTTGTCGGAGGTCGTCGGCGACTCGCCGGTGGTGCCGTTGACGATCAGGCCGTCGTTGCCCAGTTCCACGAGGTGCTGGGCGAGGGCCTGCGCGCGGTCGAGATCGAGCACCCCAGCGGCGTCGAACGGGCTCACCATGGCGGTCAGCACCCGCCCGAACGGCCTGCCGGGGGCGGCGGTGGGACATGCGGTCATGGCGTTGACGCTACCCGCTGACCCCGTCCGCCACGCTCAGGACCTGCGGTTGGCACGGGGAGTTCCATGATCACAGGCCGCGGCTCAGACCCTGGACCACGGCGATCGATGACTGCTCGCCGTCGAACTCGACCCGCGCCTGGTCACGGCCGAACGAGTAGAGCACGAGTTCGCCCGGCGTGCCGACGATCTCGACGGTGTCGCGGCCACGTTTTGCGTAGGCGTCATGGCCGTCCGGGGTGCGCAGCAGAACGCCGACCGGGCTCTTGCGGAACATCACCTTGGCCATCTTGCTGATGGTCTTCCACAGCGCCTCATCGCGACGCTGGTCGGCCGGACGCGGCTCCCAGCCAACCGTGGCGCGACGGACGTCCTCGTGGTGCACGAAGAATTCCGTGGTGTTGACCAGCTCGTCGACGGCGGCGGAGCGGTAGGGCGACAGCGGCGGTGGGCCATTGCGGACGAGGTCGACCAGTTCACGCCACGGCTTGTCCGCGTAGCCCCGCTGCACGTTCTCCAGATGTCCGGCGAGGGGCTTGACGATGATGCCGATGGCGGCGTCCAGTCGCCGTTCCCGCACGACGAGATGCGCGGCGAGATCCCTGGTCAGCCACCCGTCGCACAGCGTCGGCGCCTCGGGACCGACCTGGTCGAAAAGGTCACTGAGCTGCGCACGTTCATCTCTGGCGACACCCATGCCGACAACTTTACCGAGTGGTAACGAATACCGTCGGGTCAGTTGGTCTCCACGACACTGGACCCGCGCAGCGGGGCGCCAGATTTGGCCGTCACCACGCAGTTCAGCGTTCGGTCGCCGCTGTTGTCGGAATCGGCCGTCCAGGTCTGTTCGGTGGGCAGGACCACCGCGAAGGTCAACTGGTCCTTGTCGCGGGTGGCGATCCGCTCGGTGCCGAACAACCACGCGCAGTAGCTCTCGCCGAGGGCTTCCAGTTCGGACTTGGCGTAACTCGACTCGGTCGACAACGTCACCGGCTCCAGGGTCCCGAACACCTGGAATTCGTGCGACTCCTTGCAGTCGGCGGTGTTGGTGAAGACCGCGCCGCGCTGAAGTTCACCCTCACCGCAGTAGCCGTTGGACAGGTTGAACTTGCTGAAGTCGCCGCCGACGCCGTAGGTGTACTTCGCCACCTGCACTTCCTGCGCGTCGGGTGCCGTGAGCGCCCGGTTCAGGAAGAATCCGCCGACAGCTCCCGCCAGGACCAGTGCGGCGGCCAACGCGGCACCCAGCTTCCAGCGCGACCGCTTGGGTGGGGTCTCGCTCATCCGAGTCTGTTGCGGGAAGTGCACCGGGGCGGTCTGCTGTGGACTGAACTGGACGTGGGAGAGCAGCCCACGCACCTGGGCGCCGTTGAGGCGGGCCTGCGGCGTGGTGACCATCAGGCCGGTGATCACCGATGCCAACGCGCCCTGCGCCCGCGTCAGATACGGGACGTCGTTGAGGATCGCGTGCATGGTCGCCGCGGTCGTGGTGCGCTCGAACGGCGAATAGCCCTCGATGGCGAAGAACAGCACGGCGCCCAGCGCCCACAGGTCGGAGCTTCCGGTGGCTTCCTCACCTCGGATGCGCTCGGGCGCCATGTAGGTCGGCGACCCGATGAGGAGGCCGCTGGTGGTCAGCCTGGGGTCGTCAAGGGACTGGGCGATGCCGAAGTCGGTGAGTTTCACCCGGCCGTTCGGGGCCAGCATGATGTTGCTGGGCTTGACATCGCGGTGCACGATCCCGGCCCGGTGGGCGGCTTCCAGCGCGGAGAGCAACTGTTCGGCCAGGCGGGCCACCTGGTCCTGCGGCAGCGCGCCGCGGGTGCGGACCACATCGGACAGGGTGGGGGCCTGGATCAGCTCCATGACGATGAAGGTGGCGCCCGCCTCCTGCACCACGTCGTACACCGTCACCACGGCGGGATCGTTGAGCCGTCCGGCGGTGCGGGCCTCGCGCAGGACGCGTTCCTCGAAGACCTTGCGCTCGTCCGCGGCGACGCCGTCGGGCAGATGCAGCTCCTTGATGGCGACGTGCCTGCCGATGGTGGTGTCCTCGGCGAGCCACACCACCCCCATACCGCCGCGCCCCAGCTCGCCCTGGATCGCGTAGCGCCCGGCGACAACGCGGGACACCACGGCCTGTCCGTGCTCTTGCGACACTTGCCCACCTCCTGCGACCGCCGGAATCCTAGTCAGACTCCCGACTACCGGTCGCGGGTTCCCGGCTTTCTACTCGGGACGGTGGACTTCGTGGCCCGCTTCGCGCAGTGCGGTGACCGTGCGTTCGAGGTCGGGGGCGTGGACGAGGATGTGGTCGGTGTGGAAGGTGGACACCGCGAACAGGGGAACCCCGGCGGCCGCGATGGCCCCCGCGAGCGAGGCCATGATGCCGGTGAGGGTGAAGTCGAGCGGCCCGCGCACGGTGAGCAGTCGCCACCCGGCCTCGGCTTCGGCACCGGCCGGGGCGAGCGCGCTCGGGGAGACGATCGAGATCTCCTCCGGGGTGCTGGTGATCGAGACGAATCCCGGATCGGTCAGCAGCGCCGGATCGATCGGGCTGCCGGGAGGCAGGGTGCTGACCGTGTGCTCGCCGTCCATGACGTCGATGACCAGCCGCCGCACCGGGTCAGCCTTCCAGGACGAGCGGGCTGGAGGCGACCTCGGTGCCGTCGGGCAACGCGGAGATGACGAAGTCGGCGAACACGTTGGCCGCCGCCTTCTGCAGGTGCCGCAGGCACTCCACGGCCAAGGCTCGGATCTCGACGTCGGCGTGCTCGGTCGCGCGCATGGCGATGAAGTGGCGCCACGCGCGGTAGTTGCCGGTGACGACGATGCGCGTCTCGGTGGCGTTGGGCAGGATCGCCCGGGCCGCCTGGCGGGCCTGCTTCTTGCGCAGGGTGGCGCTCGGGACGTCGGCGAACTTCTGCTCAAGGCCGGTGAGCAGCTCGTTGTAGGCGTCCTGGCTGGCCTGCGCGGCGGCGAGGAACTTGGCGTGCAGCTCGGGGTCGCTCGCGATGACGTCCGGCTCGACCATCGAGGCCGACTTCTCCGGCACGTAGCGCTGCGAGAGCTGCGAGTAGGAGAAGTGGCGGTGGCGGATCAGCTCGTGGGTCAGTGAGCGCGAGATGCCGGTGATGTAGAAGCTGACGCTGCCGTGTTCGAGCACGGACAGGTGGCCGACCTCGATGATGTGCTGGATGTAGCCCGCGTTCGACGCCGTGGCCGGGTTCGGCTTCTTCCACGACTGGTAGCACGCGCGACCGGCGAACTCCGCCAGCGCCTCGCCGCCGTCGGCGTCGGTCGACCACGGCACATCCGCTGGTGCGAAGAACTCCGTTTTGGCGATGAGCTGCACCTTCGGTGACACCGTCTCGGTCACGTGACCCGTCCTTTGCTCCGTCTGCGACATCGGCGGTCAGCGTAGCCCGGACCAGCGGTCCCGCTCGCCCCGCCGCACGGTTGCGCCATGTGACACCACGGTCCACCTTGACCGATGTCAGAAGTGGTGTCATGGTGGTGTCATGGACTTGACACCGTATCTCGCGCAACTGCGCGAAGACCTGACCACCACCGCGTCAGCGGGTGACGAGAACACCCAGCGCGCCGCCGCCGTCCTGTCGGCGGCCCTGGAACCCGCCGTCCGACTCGCCATCATGAACGCGCTGAGCGACCTCGCCGACGAGGTGACCGCCGCCCTGCCGCACCACGTGGTGCAGGTCCGCCTGGAACGCCGAGACGTCAACGTCGTCGTCACCGACACCTCCGGCAGCCGTACCGAGGACGCCACACCGCCCCCCTCCGGTTCCGAGGGCGGCGACGTGAGCCGCATGACGCTGCGCCTGTTCGAGGAGATCAAGGCCAGGGCCGAGCAGGCCGCGTCCTCGCAGGGCGTGTCACTGAACACCTTCGTCCAGCAGGCCGTCCAGGGCGCGTTGCAGGGCAAGGGAAAGAACTGGGGCGGCTCGAACTCCGAGGGCGGCTCCCGCGTGCGCGGGTGGTACGAGGGATGACCGATCCTGTCGTGCGCAAGCAGAGTTTCGAGACCACCGAACCGGTCGAGGTCACGGTGACCACCGGATCTGGCCGCATCGATGTGCACCTGACCGACGAGCCGGGAATCGACGTCGAGGTCCGGCACGCCCCCGACGCGGCGAACCCGTGGGTCGACGGCATCAACAGCCTGGTGAGCTGGGTCAGCGGCCAGTTGGGCGACCAACAGTTCGGCGACATGCCCGCGGAGGCGATCCGACAGACCCGCATCGAGTTCGCGGGCGGCAGGCTCGTCGTGCGCTCGGCCAAGGGCGCGCAGTTCCGCAACGTCCCCATCGCGGTAACGATCCGCGCACCCCGCGAGTCCCACGTGGCGGCCCGCAGCGGCTCCGCGACGGTAACCGTCGTCGGCGACGCGGGCCGGATCGAGATCGCCACCGGCGCCGGAGACGTCGACATCGAACGCGCGTCGGGCGTCGTCCAGGCGACGACCGGCACCGGCGCGGTACGCGTCGGTCCGACGCCCGCCGGGTTGCGGGCACGCACCGGCGCGGGCGATGTGACGGCCGCCGCGATCGGCGGCCCGTCGACCGTATTCACCGGCGGCGGCGACGTCTGGCTCGGCGCGGTGGGCGGCGATGTCATGGTGCGCACCGGAACCGGCGACGTCACCCTCGCCGACACGATATCGGGCCAGGTCGAACTGACCACCGGCTCCGGCGCCCTCCGCGTCGACATCCGCAAGGGAACCGCCGCCGAACTGGACGTGTCATCCGGCTCCGGCGAGGCCCGCAGCGAACTGCCGTTGTCCGGCGAACGACCGCACGCGGCGGTGTCGCTTCGGGTTCGCGGGCGCACCGGCACCGGCACAGCCGTGGTGGGGTTGTCCAACCGCTGACGCGAGGTCGCGGCCCGTCCCTGGTGGCGGGTCGCGACCGTACGCTGACTCTGTGTCAGTATCCGATCTCGCCGCGAAGATCCGTGCCGCACTGACCACGCTGACACAAGCACGACTGACTGTCGCATCAGCAGCATCGCTCATCGATGCGGCCAGAGAGTCCTTGAGCACAGCCATCCGAGGCAGTAGCGATCCACAAGCCGCGCAAGCTGTGGTTGGACTGGAAAACGCGAAGCACGAACTGTCCACGGTGCTCAGCACTACCGGCACCGTCGAGTCGACCATCCGCGCCTACCTCACACACCTTGTGGCGGACGACGAAGCCTCCACACTCGTCCAGCAGGTCACGCGGGACACTCCTCGACCCGACCCCGCGCAGGACCGGGTCGAGCAGCTACGTCGCGAACTACCGCCTCGAACTTCGAACAACCGCAAGACGCATGGCCAATGGTTCGCCGGGAACGGCCCCGCCCGCCCCCTTGTCAGCGGCGAGGACCAAGACGCCCAGTTGGCCAAGGGCTACCTTGCCGGGATCGGTGAGGACCGCGCCGTGATCCGCGCGCACGTCGAGATCAAACTCGCCGCCCGAATACGGCAACGCCACGAACGTTCCGGCCGAACGACCAACGTCACACTTGTGATCAACAACGAGATCTGCCAAGGCGACAAGTCCTGTCCCGTCTACCTGCCTTGGCTGCTTCCCCCTGACAGTTCCATTACGGTGATCACACCGACCGCCCGACAGACCTTCACGGGAGACGCGACGTGACGCTTCGACCCCTCGCGTTCTGGTATGCGCATGACCAGGGCGGCGAACACCTCGCCACCACCCCGGAGGAAATCGACGCGGCTCTGGATCGGGTCGACAACCTCGCCCAGGACTACGGCACGGTGGCCACGGTCGTGCGACGAGGCGACGAAGGCCCCGTGCTGTATGTCGGGCTCCACGGCGAGGTCGGCGCCCTCTACTACACGCACACAAACCAGGGCGACTACAGCCGCGGCAACACTGTCGACACGTCGACCCCGACAGAGTCATCGGTGTCTCATCGCGACGCCGGCGCGCAACTGATCTATGACTGGCAACAGAACGAGTTTTTGTTCCCTCCCAACGCCGAGGTGCCCGTCGCCGATGTACGCGCCGCTGTGCACGAATTCGCCCGCTCCGGCACCCGGCCCGCCGGCATCCAGTGGCAAGAGTGGGAACCCCCGATCGGGCCGGGAGGAACGTTCCTCGCCGACGACGATCCCGCTTGGGGATGACCAGACGAAGCGGTGTATCGCAGGTGAAGCAGCACCCGCGAATGACTCACTTTCGGCACTGATCACACGTGCTTGCTCAGGTCGCCGATCAGGTCACCTCTGACGCCGAGGTGGATGTCGTCGAGGGCCAGCCAGTCGGCCATGGTGCGGAGTTCGCCCGCGAGTTCGGCCGCGACCCGGCGCGGGTCGGCGCCGGGTTCGGCGAACGCTCCTTGAACGCGCAGGGCACCGTTCGCGCGATCGGCTTTCAGGTCGACGCGGGCGACCAGTTCTCCGTCGAGCAGGAAGGGGAACACGTAGTAGCCGTAGATCCGTTTCGGTTCCGGCACATAGATCTCGATGCGGTAGTGGAAGTCGAACAGCCGCTCGGTGCGCGCCCGCTCCCACACCAGCGGGTCGAACGGACACAGCAGCGCCCGCCCGGTGATCTTGCGCGGAGCCTTCGCGTCCACGTGCCGGTACGCGAGGTGTTGCCAACCCTCGACGTTCACCGGCTCCAGCAGACCTTCGGCGACCAACTCGGCCACCGCTTGACGTGATCGGGCGGGCGGGAGTCGGTAGTAGTCGCGCAGGTCGGTCTCGGTGGCGATTCCGTGCGCGATCGCGGCGCCCAGCGTCAGTTGGCGGGCCGCTTCCTCGTCTGACACCGGGGGCGCGTTGCGAACCTCCGGCGGCAACACCCGTTCGGTGAGATCGTAGAGCCGCTCGAACTTACGGCGTGTGCCCGTGGTCAGCTCCCCCACCGCGAACAGGTATTCGCAGGCGTGTTTGACATCCGAGCGGTTCCACCAGCCGCCCTTGGCCTTGGGAACTGTGCCACCCAGTGCCGCTTCCAACGCGCCGGCCCCCACCGGGCCGAGTTCCTTGACTGTGGCCAGCACATCGTCGATGAGACCGGGGGAACGCTCGTTGATTCCGCGCACGTGTTCGGCGTGGGACTGCTCGTAGTGCCGCATCCGCCACCGGAACAGCGGCCAGTCGGCGACCGGGATCAGGCTCGCCACGTGCGCCCAGTATTCGACCAGCATCCGCGGCTTGCGGGCGCTGTCCGACCACGCCGCGTCGTCCACGAGTGCCGGGTCGTAGCCGCCGAGGCGGGAGAAGATCGGCATGTAGTGCGCCCGGGCGGCCACGTTGACCGAGTCGAGCTGAAGAAGCCGGACCCGGGAGAGCACCTTCTGCAGGTGTCGCCGCGTCGGCTCACCGGACGGCCGGGCCTCGGCGAATCCCTGCGCGGCCAACGCCGTTCGCCGCGCGCTCGCCGCGCTGATGGAGCTTGTCACCGAATCGCCTCGCACAGTTGTCACATGGTGCCAGATACCACCGACAGTTCCTTACCTGATCGCCTCGACGGGCTCAGGGGCCACGGCCACCTGCTTGGGCCGCTGTTCGGACCGGACGACGAGGACGACCGCGGCCAACACGATCACACCTCCGATGAGCTGCGCCACGCCGAAGCGTTCGTTGGCCAGCAGGTAGCCGAGGAACACCGCGATGACCGGGTTGACGTAGGCGTAAGTGGCGACTGTGGACACCGGCAACCTGCCGAGAATGAACACATACGAGCTGAACGCCAGCACTGAGCCGAACGTGAGGAGGTAGAACCACGCCACCCACGACCCGGTGGTGAACGTCCCGATGTCGATTTTCTCTCCGGCCCCGAGACCGACCACGCAGAGGACGACACCACCGGCGAGCATTTCGATCGCCGACAGCGTGAACGGGTTGGCGGGCACCGGAAGGCGTGTGCTCAACACCGACCCGACCGCCCAGCCCAACGCGCCGAGCAGGACCAGCCACGGACCGAACCAACTCGATCCGTGTGCGCCCTCGACCGGACCGCCCAACAGCAACACGACAAGGCCGACCAAGCCGACGCCGACCGCGATGTAGGTGACTTTGGCGGGCCGATCACCGAAAAGTCGGCGTAGGACCACGACATAGAGCGGCACACACGCGATGAGCAACGCTGTGAGCCCCGACGCGACGTGGCTCGCCGCGAGCACGATCAGACCGGTACCCCATGCGGGGAGCAGAATGCCGACGAGAACGGCCGTCCCGACCTGCGGCCAGGTCATGCGCAGCGCGGCGACACCGGACACGAGCGCGACGATGGTGGCGAGCAGGACGCCCGCGAGGATGAAGCGAAAGCCGTTGGCGAACAGCGGCGGCATGGATTCGACCATGAAGCGCATCGCAAGGTACGTGGAACCCCAGACCACATAGACCACACCAAGGGCTGCCCAGGGGAGCCACGACTTTGATGACATGATCCCACCTTTGCACAAACCGCCGAACGCAAGACAGCGGTTATCCATTGGTAACCTCCCGGCCATCTCACGGACATCACGGCCCGAGTGCGGCCGATCGCGGCGACCTCGCTAGGTTGCCCGACATGGCCGACGCCCACGTCCGACCCGCCACTCTCGCCGATGTGGACGAGATCGCCCGTATTCAGGTGAGCACCTGGCAGAGCGCCTACGGCGACATGCTGCCCCCGGACGTGCTGGCGGGCCTCGACCCGGCGACGGCGGCACACGCGTGGGCGCAAACCGTCGAGCAGGGGCCCGCGTCGGTGTTCGTGGCCGCCGAGGGGCCGTGGATCGTCGGATTCTGCAGCGCGGGCGTGTCCCCGGAGTCCGAGTCCGCCGCCGCGAACGCGAAACCGGTCGAGGACGCCGCGACGGTCGCGCTCATCGGCACGATCCTGGTGGAGCCTCGCTGGGGTAGGCGCGGGCACGGCGGTCGACTGCTCGCCGCGGCGGGCGAAGCGCTCCGCCTGGGCGGTTCGACGCGTGGGATTAGCTGGGTGCCGCAGGAGAACAAGGCGTCGCTAGGCTTCTTCCAGCGCGCGGGATGGACGCCGGACGGCGTGGTCCGAACCCTCGACGCGGGCGGTCGCCCGTTCCGCGAGATTCGACTGACCGGCCCGTTGGACGTCCCGATTACCGACTGAATATCGCCCGACGGTCACCCGATTGGGGTACCGTCGATGTGGTTAAGCGATCCGTTGGGGGTAACCCAGTACTGCCGTGGCTGCTGCTGACGCTCGGCATCTCCTTCAGTTCGGCACTGATCCCGTTCGTGAGCATCGAACTGTTCATCGTCACCGTGGCCGCCAACGAGCCACAACTGCCGTGGCTCGCCCTGGGCGCGGCCGTCGCTGTCGGCCAGGTCGCGGGCAAGTTGTTCTACTACTACGCGGCCCGAGGGTCGATCCACCTGCCCGCGTTCCTGCACCGCGAGCCCCGCCCACTCACGCCCCGCCGCGCCGCATGGCAGTCGCGCACCAAGCGGGTTCGCGGCTGGGTGGAATGGGTGAAGGAAAAGTGCGAACGGCATCCGCACTGGATGTTCGGCACCTACAGCGTCAGCGCGGTGGTCGGCCTGCCGCCGTACATGGCGATGACAGTGCTGGCCGGGCTGGTGCGGATGCGCCTGTCCGCGTTCATCGGGGCTGGCCTGGTGGGCCGATTCATCCGGTTCAGTGCCCTGGCGGCGTCACCGGCGATGTTCGGTGGTTGGTTCCTGTAGGAACGCGGACCAGGCCGACGGGCTAAACGCCAGTCGGCCGTGGTCGGGGTTCTTGGAGTCGCGGACGGCGACGGTGTCCGCGAAGTCGATCTCAACACAAGCCCCGTTGTCGCCACTGAAGCTGCTCTTACGCCACCTCACCTGGACACAGTTGCCGTTGTTGCCACTGAAACTACTGGTGCGCCACTGCACTTCCACGCAAGCGCCGTTGTTACCGCTGAAGCTGCTCTTGCGCCACGTTGTCTGCATCGTTGTCCGCTCCCGGTCGGTCGTACTCGCTTGCGAGTGCCACAAGCATCGACCTTGATTCTTCCGCATTGAGAGCGACGTCGGCGAGCCCACCGAGGATCAACTGGTAGGTGGCGATGTCGGTGACGGACTCCAGAAACAGGCTGCGGTTCTGTGTTTCTAGGCAGATCACCGGGTGGTGCTCCTCAAACCTCATCATCCGGAACGGCCCCCCGAGTCCGGCATGAGCACCTGCCGCCGCAGGGATCACCCGGATGGTGCAACACGGCCGCTGGCTGCGAAACACCAACTCCAGCATCTGCTCGTGCATCACCTGGTTGCCACCAACCGGCAGGCGGAGAGCATGCTCATGGATGTAGAAAGTGATGTCCGGCGGCGAGATGCGGCGCAGAAGAGTTTGGCGTTCCTTGCGTGCTTGGACTCTAGGCTCGATCCCGGAGTCTGGAATCAGCCCAGACTCTCGCATCATCGCTCTGGTGTAGTCCTCCGTCTGAAGCAAGCCATCAATGCGATTCAACTCCAGAGCGAAGATCGAAGACGCGATCGTTTCGTGTAGCACCAGCGTGCGCAGTTCGTCGGGAAGGCGCTGGCCGTGGTGGCGCAACCACGAACCATCTTCGTCGCCGGTGCACAGGGCGATGATCCGGCTGATGTCCTCCCGTGGAATCCGCAGGAAGCCGAGATAGATCGCCGCGTCTATCTCACTGCACCCGGACTTCCCCAACTCGATCCGGGACATCTTCGCGGGCGACCAGCCGATCCGTGCCGCCAACTCCTTGGCGTCGATCCCCATCGCCTGACGGACCCCTCGAAGCTCGTCACCCAGTTCCCGTGAACGCACCGTGGCGTTTCGCACATCCATACCCGCAGGCTAACGCCGCTTTGCGCCACAGTTGCCGAGAAACGGCCAGTATCACCAGAAAGGAGCAAAGCCCGCGATTATTTCCACGCGTGCAATACTTCGCGACAAAGCATGGATTGAAAGCCAAGAAAGCCAATATTGTCGACTCTACTGACACCGCGCACCGACAGACCCAGCGACTCGGCGGCAAATGACTGACCCCGGTCAGGTGTTCGTGCATGTCGAGGTGATCATGCCGTCATGATCTGCGGCGATCGCGGTGTGGTTTCGGTGCACAGCCCCGCAAGGTAGGCGTTCACGCGGGTCAGTTCCCCCATCCACCAAGTAGGGCACGGCAGCCGACTTCCAGGGTGGCGACGGTGATCAACTCCTCGATGGTGCCGTCCATGTGATTCACCGCCTTACCCGTTGGTCTGACGGAGATCAGAAACGAGCTGCTCGGCCGCTTTCGCGACCGGTTCCACCAGGGCCTGCACATCGGGGCGGCGCTCAGCCATCCGCAGAAGGTTGCTGAGCACCCACAGCCGCGCGATACGGCCCGATCGGGAGTGCAGATCGTCGTAGAACTCGGCGAGCACGCGCGCGGCGACTTCGGGGACGGCGAGGGCCGTGGCCCACAAGCAAGCGGCGTCATTGCCACGCGGGGCCAGCCCCCAGTCACCCCAGTCCAAGAAGACCAGCCGGGGGCCGGTGACGTTGCCCCAATGCAGGTCACCGTGGGACGTGGTCCATTCGGTGACAGTGGTGTCGACGACCCCGATGTCGCTGCCAAGGACTTGACTGATGCGCCGGGTGATCAACTCTTGTCGGCCAGACACCCGGAATGTCCGAAACTCGGCCAGCGCGGTCAATGCCTCGCGCAACTCGACCCACCACGTGTCCGACAACTCCGGGTCGGTCATGAGCGTGGCTCCCTGCTCGGCGATGACAGCCTCGGCGATGAACTCCATCTCCTCCGCCCGCCACACCCGACTTTGGTCCGCACCGCGCCAAGTCGCGGACTGCAACCAGGCCGGTTTGGGCACGTCGGGGATGACCGACGCCGCTTCAGCTCCCACCCACGACTGCGGCTGAATCCGAGACACCGCACGGGAATCGACCCGCACCCAGGTCCCACGATCGGTGTGGTGCCCGGCCGACTCAGCCCACGCACCCGTCGCGACCGCAGAGCGGTCCAGCCGCACCGTCAAGCGGCGTTCCACTTCGGCGACCACATCTTCCGTGAGATCCATTGCCCGTTCTCCCTTGCTGTTGCTGATGTCCGTCAACGGTGTGCACCCGCCGCCGATAATCCTTCGCGCCGCCCACTGAGAAGCCCCAACAGAAGCAACCGAGCGCTCGGCCCTCCGCCGAATAGCCCTCGACGTAATCAACCGGCCCCCACAACTCACTGGCGCACGCGAACTCCAGGCCGCACCACCGCTCGGGCGATAGGTCGCCGATGGTGTCAGTCTGCGACCTGCGGGAGCGGGGAAATTCGACCTTGGTCTCGCAGCAACCGATCATCCTGGGAACAGCCCCGCGTACGCGAGGGAAGACGGACTGCCGGTACCGGCGAGACCGCTCGGCGGCCGGAACAGCCCCGCGTGCGCGGGGAAGACTTCCTGAGCATCCGCGTGGCCATGGGATTGTTCGGAACAGCCCCGCGTGCGCGGGGAAGACATCTCCGACTGGTCCGTCCACTCGGCCGGGTCGGGAAAAGCCCCGCGTGCGCGGGGAAGATCTTCGGTGAGGCGTACTCGTTCCGCCGCACCGACGACATGTTCGGGTTCGGAACAGCCCCGCGTGCGCGGGGAAGACCGGTCGCCCCCGCGCGGTTCGTGGTCAGCTTGGGGAACAGCCCCGCGTGCGCGGGGAAGACCAGTTCGCGACAAACCGACCGACGTCGGGCACGGGAACAGCCCCGCGTGCGCGGGGAAGACTCCAGCAGGGCGCCGGATTCGACACCCAAGCCCGGAACAGCCCCGCGTGCGCGGGGAAGACAAGGGGTAGCCATGGCTCGCACTACGGGACCCAGGAACAGCCCCGCGTGCGCGGGGAAGACACCGGCAACGTGACCATCACCTACCGGCAACCGGGAACAGCCCCGCGTGCGCGGGGAAGACACTTCTTGACCTGCGGCGTTGCTGGCCGAAACGGTGTTCTGCATTCACTTTCGTCAGCTACTTTCAGGGGGCGGCCCAACCTCAGTCCGCCAGTTCGAGGGCCTTGCGCATCGCCGACCGGGCGCGGGTCCGATCGCCCGCGATGTCGTAAGCGACCGCCACCCGATACCAAGCACGCCAATCCTCGGGTGCGGCATCGACCTCAGCACTACGTTCCTCAAACCAAGCATCCGCCGCCGTACGGTCAACCCGGCCCGACGGCAAACGGGGTAGGCCGGACGTATCCGGCAATCCGTCTTCCGCCGACAGGCGTCGACCCAGTTCCTGTGTGCGCACCCCGAACCGCAAAGTCGCCCAGACAACCCAAGCGCCCACGATCGGCAAGAGCATCACACCAATACCGAATGCGACCGCGATCGGTGAACCGTCTCGGAACAGCGCGACCGCCCGGCCGCCGAGCAGGACGAAGTACACGACCAGTACGGCGGCCAGGATGATCGAGACGGTGCGGGCCGACATCGGTTACAGGTCCAGCAGGTTTTCCAGGCCCACCGTGAGACCGGGGTGGCCGAGGATTTCCCGCACTCCGTGCAGCACGCCGGGCATGAACGATGAGCGGTGCAGTGAGTCGTGTCGAATTGTCAGGGTTTCGCCGTCGCCGCCGAACAGGACTTCCTGGTGTGCCACCAAACCCGACAGGCGGACCGAGTGCACGCGCACATCGTCGACGGACGCGCCGCGGGCACCGTCCATTTCGGACGTGGTGGCGTCGGGAATTTGGCCTAGACCGGCGGTAGCGCGGGCTTCGGAGACGAGGCGGGCCGTGTGGGCGGCGGTGCCTGACGGGGCGTCCGCTTTGCGGTTGTGGTGGAGTTCGATGATCTCCACGGTCTCGTAGTATTTCGCGGCCAGTTGGGCGAAACGCATCGACAGGACGGCGCCCAAGGCGAAGTTGGGGGCGATGAGCACACCCAGTTCCGGCTTGGGCTCCAACCACTGCCGGGCCGTGGCGATCTTCTCGTCGCCGAAGCCGCTGGTGCCGATGACGGCGTGGATGTCCTGGTCGATGCAGAAACGCAGGTTGTCCATCACGACGTCGGGGTGGGTGAAGTCGACGACGACCTCGGCCCCGGCGTCGGCGATGTCGAACATCCAGTCACCGGTGTCGACCATGGCGACGACCTCCATGTCGCCCGCGGACTCCACCGCCTTGCAGACTTCGGCGCCCATCCGGCCGCGGGCGCCGAGGACGCCGACGCGGATGGGGTTGGCTTCCGAACGCACAACAGCAGTCACGTGTTCACACCTCGTGCAGTTGAACCGGTACGTCGTCAATGTGGTCGTACGGGCCGACCACCGCGGCCGCGAGCGGCCTGGTCAGCAGATCGCGGGCCAGCACGGCGACATCGGCCGCGGTGACCGCGTCGATGCGCGCCAAGGTCTGTTCGACCGTCAGGTAGTCCGCGTAGGCCAGCTCACCCTTGCCGATGCGGGACATCCGCGAACTGGTGTCCTCCAAGCCCAACACGAGCCCGCCGCGCAACTGGCCCTTGCCGCGCGCCACTTCGGCGTCGGTGAAGCCGTCCCGCGCGACCTCGTGCAGCACCTCTCGGACAACGCCCGCGACCTCGCCCAGTCGATCGGGCTGACAGCCGGTGTAGATCGAGAGGTGGCCGGTGTCGGCGTAGGACGCCAACGACGAGTACACCTGATACGCCAGGCCACGTCGTTCGCGGACTTCCTGGAATAGCCGCGAACTCATGCCGCCGCCCAGCGCCGCGTTGAGCACGCCCAGGGTGAACCGGCGCTCGTCGTGCCGGTCGAGCGCGCGCACGCCGAGCATCATGTGCGCCTGCTCGGTGTCGTCGGTGTGCAGCACCAATCGCGGTGACGCGCCGAGGCGGGCGCGGCCGGTGCGCGGGGCGACCGGCAGTCGATCGCCTGCGAGCCGACCGCGCAACGCCTTGCGTACCAAGGAAAGCACTTCGCGGTGGGTGGTGTTGCCCGCCACCGCGAGGACCATCTTCGGCAGGGTGTAGCGGCGCCGGTAGAAGCCGTTGAGCGCGGTGCGGGTCATGCCGTTGATGGACTGCTCCGAGCCGAGCACCGGCCGCCCGAGGGCGTGGTCGGGCATCAGCGCGGAGCAGAACGCGTCGTGCAGCAGGTCTTCCGGGTCGTCGTCGCGCATGGCGATCTCTTCGAGCACCACACCGCGTTCGATCTCGACGTCGGCGGCGGTGCACAACGCGTCGAACACGACGTCCGCCACCAAGTCCACCGCCAGCGGCAGGTCCTCGTCGAGGACGTGCGCGTAGTAGCAGGTGTGCTCCTTGGCGGTGAACGCGTTCAACTCGCCGCCGACCGCGTCGATCTCCTCGGCGATCTGTGCCGCCGTGCGCTTCTCGGTTCCCTTGAACAGCAGGTGTTCCAAGTAGTGCGCGGCACCGGCGACCGTCGGCGACTCGTCGCGCGAGCCGACGCCGACCCAGATCCCGATCGACGCCGAGCGCACGGTCGGGATCTGTTCGGTGATCACGCGCAGCCCACCGGGCAGCAGCGTGCGTTTGACCTCGGCCCCATCGCCCGCGCGTTCGAGCACCATGGTGCTGCCGGGCTTCTGCATGTGGCCCTGGACGCGAGAAGGGCCGCGG
>JALZNB010000250.1 GCA_030857905.1 Actinomycetota bacterium | reverse complement strand
CCATCCAGCCGAAGACCTCCTCCACCGCGTCTGACCCGTCGGTGCGGTCCAGCGGCAGGTGGATCGCGAACCCCTCCAGCCGCACGTCGTCGATCGCGGCGTGCAGCTTGACCAGATCGTCCTCGGCCACGCCGTGGCGCTTCATGCTGCTCATCACCTCGATGACGACGCGGGCGCCGACCAGGCCGCGCACTCCGTCCACCGAGGACACCGAGCGGATGGCCCGGTCCGGCAGCGGCACCGGCTCCTCGCCGAGCCGGTACGGGGTCAGGACCAGCAGGTCTCCGCTGAACCAGTCCTTGATCCTGGCGGCTTCGTACGTCGTGCCGACGGCGAGCATGTCGGCGCCGAGCAGCGAAGCCTCGTCGGACAGCCGTTCGTGGCCGAAGCCGTAGCCGTTGCCCTTGCAGACCGGGACGATGCGGGGGAACTGCTGTGCCACGGTCTGCTGGTGGGCACGCCAGCGTGCGGTGTCGACGTACAGGGAGAGCGCCATGGCCGGATGAAATCCCTTCTCAGCGGCGGGACATGTAGATGTCGAGTGCCTTGTGGAGCAGCTTGTTGAGTGGAAAGTCCCATTCGCCCAGGTACTCGGCGGCCTGGCCGCCCGTGCCCACCTTGAACTGGATCAGTCCGAAGAGGTGGTCGGATTCATCCAGCGAGTCACTGATGCCGCGCAGGTCGTAGACGTCGGCTCCGAGCCGGTGGGCGTCCTGCAGCATCTTCCACTGCATGGCGTTGGACGGCCGGACCTCCCGCTTGTGGTTGGCGGAGGCCCCGTAGGAATACCAGACGTGGCCGCCGACGATGAGCATGGTGGCGGCGGCGACCGGCTCACCCTCGTGCATCGCGAGGTAGAGCCGCATGCGGTTCGGATCCTCGTCGTTCAGCACGGTCCACATGCGCTGGAAGTACGACAGGGGGCGTGGACGGAAGTGGTCGCGCTCGGCGGTCACCTCGTACAGCCGCTGCCACTCCGGCAGGTCTTCGTACCCGCCCTGCACGACCTCGACGCCGGCCTTCTCGGCCTTCTTGATGTTCCTGCGCCACAGCTGGTTGAACCCCTTGAGGACGTCCTCCGGGGTCCGGTCGGCCAGCGGCACCTGGAAGACGTACCTCGGCTGGACGTCGCCGAAGCCGGCGCCGCCCCCGGCCTCCTGCTGCCAGCCCATCCGGCGCAGCCGGTCGGCGACCTCGAAGGCCCGCGGCTCGATGACGGTGGCATCGACGTCCCGGAGCCGCTTGACGTCGGGGTCGGCGATACCGGCCTTGATGGCGGTGGCGTCCCACCGGCGGATGACGACCGGCGGGCCCATCTTCACCGTGAAGGCGCCCTGCGCCTTCAGATGCGCGAGCATCGGCTGCAGCCACTCGTCCAGGTTGGTGGCGTACCAGTTGATGACCGGGCCCTCGGGGAGATACGCGAGGTACCTCTTCACCTTCGGAAGCTGGCGGTAGAGCACCAGCCCGGCGCCGACGATCTGACCGGTCTTGTCGTCGAACCAGCCGAGGCTTTCGGAGCGCCATTCGTTCTTGACGTCAGCCCATGCGGGGACCTGGCAGTGACTCACCGAGGGCAGGCTCCGGGTATAGGCCAGATGCTGCTCTCGGCTGATGGTGCTCAGGGTCAGGGTCATGCGGGGCGCTCCCCATCGCTGCGTCTTCGGTCTTATCTGCGCCGAAGCCTACTGCGGTGGGGAACGCCCGTTATCGGCGCTAGCCGACGACACCGCCGAAGAGACCGCCGTGGGCCATGCCGAGGAAGAACCCAACGGCCGCGGCGCCCAGTCCGACGACCAGGAGGAACCGTTCGCTCGTGGTGACGGAGATGAACTGTCCGTAGGCGCCGGTGAGGATGCCCGCCAGGCCCGCCCAGGAGCTGATCAGGTGGAGGTCGTGGAACATCGCGGTGATGAACGCCAGCGCACCGAGTACGACGGTCACCGCGGCGAGGGCGTTCTCCACCGGATGCGCCCTGCCGTCGGTGTTCAGCGTGAAGCCGTGGTGCCGGACTGTCTGTGCCATGGGGCACCTCCGTGTCGAAGAGCGGCGCGCTGTGGCGCCGCACACACCCGTGAACTCCAGACTGCGGGCAGCGGAGGACGGATTACAACCGGAAGGCGCGGTGCGGGTACTGTGGACCC
>JALZNB010000142.1 GCA_030857905.1 Actinomycetota bacterium | reverse complement strand
GCGATCGGCCGGACGCGGTGATGACGAACAAGCGGAAAAAGAGAGTGTCAGGTCGCTGAATCTCGACCGACCCGAAGGTCAGGCCACCCTTCCGTCATCGCGCACGACCCGACGGCCGGGCGAGATTAATAATGGCGAACGATCATCACGCTCAGCTACCGCCGAATGGAGCAATTCGACCACTATTGGCGGGATCACACATTTGTTGTCCAACCCCGAAGAAAAAGTCGAGACAAAGAGGTTTGAGCACGGACACCGCCATTTATCAGCGGTTTTTCAAGGCCAACGAGTTGATCAGACTTACGTTATGGTGATCCCCGTCTCACCTTCGCCACCTGGGGAGATGTCCACTTCGGATAGTCGTCAACACGTTAACTGCCACGTTTTCGCAGTTCAGAGCCCATTGTCGAAACCGACTCACGTCCACCCGCTACCTACTCTTGAGTTAACCAAAAATCGGAGCGAGTAACCACACACTACGGCCGACTTCGGTCCGCTCCGTACAGTTACTGTTCAGTAATATCAGTGTTGGGGAATGATTTCCCAACCAACCGGCAAACAAACCACTGCCGTTGTTGAACGGAGTCCCCCGTCACAGTGTGTGGTGCCGGGAGAGGCATGAACTTCTGCAGGCCGTGCGGCCACGGATATGCGTCGAGGATGCCATCGCACCAATCGTGGGAACGCGGTCCCGAACGCCGCGCCATGGATTCAGCGGAATGGCCGGGGTGTGGTTACCTGAACGGCAACCACCCGGCCTACTTACACGTCCTAGGTGGACTGCGGGGTGAAGTTCCGCAGCCGCAGACTGTTGCCAATCACGAACAGGGAGCTGACCGCCATCGCGGCACCCGCCAGCATCGGGTTCAACAGGCCCGCGGGATGGCGGCCACGTTGTAGGCGAACGCCCAGAACAGGTTGCCCTTGATGGTGGCCAGTGTGCGGCGGGACAGGCGGATGGCGTCGACGGCGGAGCGCCGATCGCCGCGCACCAGCGTCAGGTCGCCCGCCTCGATGGCACGTCGGTGCCCGTTCCCATCGCCAGGCCCAGATCAGCCTTGACCAACGCCGGGGCGTCGTTCACGCCGTCGCCGACCAAGGCGACGATCTTTCCCTTGCGCTGCAAGTTGAACACGACCTCGACCTTGCCCTCGGGCAGGACTTCGGCGATCACCTCATCGATGCCGACCTCGGCGGCGACGGCTTTCGCCGCGGCCTCGTTGTCGCCGGTGAGCAGGATCGGGTGCAGACCTTGGGCGCGCAACAGGCGGACCGCCTCGGCCGATGTCGGCTTGGCCGTGTCCGCGATGACAAGCATGCCGCGTCCCTCGCCGTCCCACGCCACCATGACGGCGGTGCGCCCCAGACTCTCGGCTTCGGCCTTCGCCGCCGCGACAGCCGAGGGCACCGGTCGCTCCATCAACGACACCCGGCCCACGGTCACCATGCGACCGTCCACCGCGCCGCCGACACCGTCTACAGTGCGGAATTCGGTCACCTCGGGAATCCAGCCGAGGCGATCACGGGCCTCTCGGGCGATCGCCCGCGCGATCGGGTGCTCCGAGGCGTTCTCGACCGCCCCCGCCAGGCGCAGGACGTCGTTCTCGTCGATGCCATCGCACAGCCACGAGCGACATCTGGCGGTGGAAGCCCCGGGCACCTGGGTGGTCATCGTCGTCCTCGTCCCCGCTCGCCAGGCCTCGATGGTCGCGGTGAGCACGAAGTCACCGCCCGACGCGAGATCGCCGCCAAGCTCCACTCGGTGCCCGTCTACTTCGGACACCCCAGTGCGGTGGGACACAGGAGTGGCATTACCCCGCGCGGAGGCTTCCGTCGACATCGAACGCGCTCGCGGTGCCCATGAGCATCCGCCCGGTCGCGGATTCGACGGTGTAACCCGCGGAGTGGTGCGAGTCGCCGTGGTCTGGATCGGCTTTCACGCCCCACTCGCCTGCGAGGTAGGCCGACAGTGTCGGGGCCGTGGTTCATCGCACGTCACTCCGCGGGCACGGCGATCACCCGGTGAGCTGGTATCCGGCTTCCTCGACCGCCGCACGCACAGCCGTGGTGTCGAGATCGGCCGCACTCTCCACAGTGACCTGTCCGGTCGGGACGTCAACGGCGACATTGGTCACGCCGTCGATCTTGCCGACCTCTTCGCTGACCGACTGCGCACAGTGGCCGCAGGTCATGCCGGTGACGGTGTAAGTGCTCTGGGACATCGGTGGGACACTCCTGATTCGTCGTTGGTTTCCCGTTGTCAGGACCGGACCAGTCGGGCGATCGCCTCGCTGGCCTCGCGGACCTTCGCGTCGGCGGACTCGCCGCCCTCGGCGATCGCCTCGGTGACGCAGTGCTTGAGGTGCTCGTCGATCAGCCCGAGCGAGACCGCCTGCAACGCCTTGGTGGCGGCCGAGATCTGGGTGAGAATGTCGATGCAGTAGGTATCGCTCTCCACCATCCGCTGAAGCCCCCGGATCTGTCCTTCGATCCGACGCAGTCGCTTTAGGTAGTTGTCCTTGTCGCCACTGTAACCATGCATTGACGTCCTCCTCGCTCGACACGATCAAATATACCCTAGGGGGGTAGTAATACGGCTGTCGCTCTCGTCACCCCGGCAAAATACCCTCAGGGGGTATACGCTGACAACCGATACCAAGGAGGCGGGGATGGACCACAGCGAACATCAGTCCACAGCGGGCGTCACCTGGGGTACGGCGGCGACCGCCACCCTGCACTGCCTGACCGGGTGCGCGATCGGCGAGGTGCTCGGGATGGTCATCGGGACCGCGCTGGGTTGGAGCAACCTCGGCACGATCGTGCTGGCGGTCACCCTCGCCTTCCTGTTCGGCTACGCGCTGACCATGCGCGGCGTGCTGCGCGCGGGCATCGGCTTCCGGCAGGCGGTGAAGGTGGCCCTCGCCGCGGACACCGTGTCGATCGCGGTCATGGAGATCGTGGACAACGGCATCATGGTGGCGGTCCCCGGCGCGATGTCGGCGGGCGTGGCCAACTGGGTGTTCTGGGCCGCGCTGGCGTTCGCGCTCGGCGTCGCGTTCGTGGTCACCCTGCCGATCAACCGGTGGATGATCGGCAAGGGTCTCGGCCACGCCGTCGTGCACCAGTACCACCACTAGGTCATCCTGAACGGTCGCCGAGACGATCGAGCCGACGACCTCACGCGATGGTGCCGCTCCGGGCGAAGACGCGGATGCGGATCACTCGAACCGCGACGGATCGCCCGCACCCCGGCGGACGATCTCCGGCTCGTCCTGCGAGAAGTCGATGACGGTGGTCGGCACGGTGCCGCACTCCCCTGAGTCGATCACCGCGTCGACCACGTACTCCAGGCGTTCCTTGATCTCCCAGCCCTGGGTCAGCGGCTCCGCGCTGTCGGGCAGGAGCAGGGTGCTCGACAGCAGTGGCTCACCGAACTCCCGCAGAATCGCCTGCGCGACGGCGTTGTCGGGGATGCGCGCGCCGACCGTCTTCTTCTTCGAGTGCATCAGCCTGCGCGGCACTTCCTTCGTCGCGGGCAGGATGAAGGTGTAACTCCCCGGCGTCGACGCCTTGATCGCCCGGAACACCGCGTTCCCGACGTGCACGAACTGGCCGAGCTGGCTGAAGTCCTGGCACATGATGGTGAAGTGGTGCCGGTCGTCGAGACCGCGGATCTCCCGGATGCGCTCAAGGCCGTCCTTGTTGCCCAGTTGGCAACCCAGCGCGTAGCAGGAGTCGGTGGGGTAGGCGATGAGCCCGTCGCCGCGCAGGATGTCCACGATCTGCCCGATCGCGCGGCGCTGTGGGTTCTCCGGGTGCACGTCGAAATACTTCGCCATGCCGGAAGTTTAGGGCCTGTCGAAACGCCGTTTACGCGGGCGCGTCCCAGACGATGCCGCACAGGTAGCGGTCGAGTGAGTCGTCGAGGCGGACACCCGGGAACTCACGGCTGTAGTGGCCGTGGCACTGAGGGCGGGTGGGCGGCCTGTTGCGGGTGACGTGGTCGAGCCAGACCGGGTGCAGGCGCAGGCGCAGGACATCGGTGAAATCCGGCAGGGAACGGCGGCGCAGCCCCATCATGGTGGCGACGCGGACGGCCTGGGCGCGATGCCATCGGCGGGTGCGGTTCGGCGGGTTGATGACGTCGACGGCGACAAGGCGTCCACCAGGGGCGATCAGGTCGCGCACATGTGGCAGGACGCGGGGGTAGTCACGCAGGGAGAACAAGGTGTTGACGGCGAGGACCACGTCGAACTGGCCGTCCCGCGCCGGGTTCACCTCGAAAAGGTCCCTGGCCTGGTAGTCGATCGCGGGGTGGGCGCGGTCGAGGCGGGCCAGTTCGATCTCGCGGGGCGACCCGTCGACGGCCAGGACACTGCCGTGGCGCTCGGCGAGCAGGCCGCTGTAGCGGCCGGAGCCGCAGCCGAGGTCCAGTGCCCTGCCGCCGCCCCCCGGCGCCCGCGGGATCACGCGGGACAACCAGGGCCGGTACAGCTCGTCGGTGATCTCCGCGTAGCGCTGGTAGTGCCGCGCCAGCACGTCGAACGACGCCGAACTCACCAGGTGATCGCGGGGTCGACGAACTCGTTGGTGACCACCCGTTCCGGGGTCAGACCGGGGGCGGGCGGGCGGCGCTTCTCGGTCAGGATCGGGCCCAGCTTCTCCATCACCGACGCGACGCGCGTGGTGTCGAAGTCGCCGACGGTCGGGGTGACGCCGTCGTGGCTCAGGCCGAGACCCGACATCTGCTCGGTGGCGAACTGCGCGCGCGGGACGCTGTACTTGGCGCCCGCGTTGAGGTCGGTCACCATCCGCACCAGGGCGTCGTTGGTGGGAGCCGGGTCAGCGACGTAGGCGACGGTGCCGCGTTGCAGGATCGGCACCAACTTGCGCAGACATGGCGCGAGACGGTCTTTCTCGGCCGCCGAGATGGCCAAGGTCTCCGGGTAGATCGGGTATCCGCTGTCGTGCACGAGACCGAAGCGCACCGGGCGCTGCCATTCGGCGATCTCGTTCTCGTAGAGGTACGGCTCGTTCGTGGCGTAGCCCTGCTGGGCGATCGCGCCGTCCGCGGTGACGAACCGGGCCGGGGCGCCGTCGTAGGAACCGTCCACTTGGGACTTCTTCAGGGTGCCGCTGTGCACGAGATAGTCCATATAGGACGCGTTGGCCGAGTACACCACCGAGGTGTCCGTGCGCCCGATGTCCGCGATGGACTTCCAATCCGGGTGGTGCTGCTCCGACCACATGATCATCTGCGGGCTCTTGTCCAGCGGCGCGAACACCGCCAGCGTGGGGAAGGTCCCCGCCTCCTGCACGGCCTCGTCGGTGGCGATGCTGCCGAGCGTGATCGACTCGTCGGCCGCCATCAACGCCGAGACCCGCTGGAAGCCGGTCACCGGGCCACCCGCGCGAACCCGCAACCGGACGCCGGTGTCCTTGCCGTCGTCCAACAACGGACCCTCGACCGCCTTGGCGGCGGCGTCGACCTGGAAATCACGGCCCAGCAAGCGGTAGAGGCCGCCGTGCTCGGCCTGCGGGAACCAGTTCATCTGCACCACGACCGTGGCCGGGCACAGGCCGCGCAGCGAGTCGGCCTCGGCGACCGGTGGCGCGGCGGACGTATCGTCCGACGACCTCGGCGCACCGCAGGCGGTGACGGTCAGAACCAAGACGAGTATCGAAAGCAGGCGACGATCGAATGCCACGATCAAGGTCCCCCTCAGAACCACCGGAACGGTCAGCGCGGGATCATCTTCGCACAGAGACCGGTGTGGTCGGTGTGGCATTCTCCGACGAAGGAGGTGGTGATGGCCGCCGCATTGCTGGGCCTGCGCGGGGTCACCCGGTCGTTCCCGGACGGCACCGAGGCTGTGACCAGCGTCGACCTCACCGTGCGCGCGGGTGAGATCGTCGCCCTGATGGGCCCGTCCGGCTGCGGCAAGAGCACCGTTCTGCAGATCGCCGCCCACCTCCAGCCGCCGACCTCGGGCACTGTGGACCGCGCGACCGACCGGGTCGGCTACGTCTTCCAAGATCCCACCCTGCTGCCGTGGCGCACGGTCCGGCGCAATGTGGAGCTCTTCGGCGAACTCGACGGTCTCGACAAGGCCGAACGCCGTCGCCGGGCCGACGAGGTACTCGCCTCGGTCGACCTCACCGAGTTCGCGGGCCACCGCCCCGGCCAGCTCTCCGGCGGAATGCGAATGCGAGTCGCGTTGGCCAGGGCGCTGGTGGTGGCACCCCGACTGTTCCTCTTCGACGAGCCGTTCGCCGCCCTCGACGAGTTGACCAGGCACGATCTGGGCGACGAGTTGTTGCGGCTGTTCGCCGAGCGCGGCTTCGGCGCGCTGTTCGTCACGCACTCGGCGAGCGAGGCCGTCTATCTGGCAAGCCGGGTCCTGGTCATGTCCCCCCGGCCGGGGCGCATCGTCGGCGAGGTCGCGGTGCCCTTCGACTACCCGAGGACCGCTGAGTTGCGCGCCACACCCGAGTACGCCGCGCTGGTCGGCTCCGTGTCGGCGACCCTGGTCCGCGGGATGGCGACGTGAGCGCGAAGCGGGGCCTGGCTCGACGCGTCCTGCCGCCCGTGATCGTCCTCTTGGTCGTGCTTGGCGCGTGGACGGTGGTGAGCTACGGCGTGCTGTCGCCGCGGCGCCGGTTCCTGCTGCCGCCGGTCGACGAGGTGATCCGGGTCGGTTTCCTCGACCGGCAGAACCTGACCGAGTTGCTGGCCGGGCTCGCGCTGACCAGCCGGGTCGCCGCGACAGGACTGCTCATCGCCGTGGTGTTGGGTGTCAGCCTGGCCGTGGTCATGGCGCAATCGCGCTGGGTCGAGCGGGCCGTCTACCCCTATGTCGTTGTGGTGCAGACGATTCCGGTGCTCGCGCTGGTCCCGCTGTTCGGCTTCTGGTTCGGTTTCGGTTTCAGCAGCCGAGTGCTCGTCTGCGTCCTGCTGTCACTGTTTCCCTTGGTGGCCAACACCTTGTTCGGAATCCGGTCGGTTCCGCGCGCCCAACACCAGCTCTTCGACCTGCACCAAGCCTCTCGCCGGGTTCGCCTGTGGAAGTTGCAACTGCCGGCGGCGCTGCCCGCGCTGTTCACCGGGCTGCGCATCGCGGCGGGCGGCAGCGTCATCGGCGCGGTCGTCGGCGACTTCTTCTTCCGCCAGGGTGAGCCGGGCCTCGGCATCCTGATCGACATGTACCGCGCGCAACTCGAGTCCGAGCGGATGTTCGCCGCGGTGATCCTGGCCAGTGCGCTGGGCATCACGGTGTTCGTGGTGTTCGGCGCACTGTCCAGGTGGGCGGTCGGGCACTGGCACGAGTCAGCCGACCGCTGACCCGCTTCCTCACGTGCGCGAGCCCCTTGTCGTGGTCACGGCGGCGGCGATGGCGCAAGATGGGACGATGCCCCCCGGGACCAGCTCCGCCCAACCAGTCGGCCGGGGCACCGCACTGTCCACGTTCGACAGCGCGCGGCGAGTGCTGCTCTATGGGCCGCTCGGCATCGGCAAGACCACGATCGCGCGTGCGCTGGCGGGCCGTCGGGCCGTGTGGATCTCGCCGCAGTCCTATGACGTGGACGCGCCCTACTCCGGGGTCGCCGAGTTCGCCGCCGCGGTGTCCGACGACGACGCCCGCGCCGCCCTGGCCGCCGACTCGGTGAACGACGCTCGACTGCGCGGAATCGTGACCGAGTCGGTGCGCCGGATGTCGACGGCGCTGGTGATCGACAACGCGCAGTGGCTCGACGCGCACAGCACCGGTGTGC
>JALZNB010000103.1 GCA_030857905.1 Actinomycetota bacterium | reverse complement strand
GTGGTAGGAAGGCGTTGTGACCGAGCAGACGAGTGCGCATGACACCAGCCTGGCTGAGGATGAGGCGGTGTCCCTGACCAGTGAGTTGATCAGGATCGACACCACCAACACCGGCGATCCGGCGACGGTGGTGGGGGAGCGGTTGGCGGCCGAGTATGTGGCCGAGAAATTGTCCGAGGTGGGGTATGAGACCACTTACGTCGAGTCGGGGGCCAAGGGGCGGGGCAACGTCATCGCCCGCTTGCCTGGGGCTGATCCGACTCGGGGGGCGTTGTTGATTCACGGGCATCTCGACGCTGTGCCCGCTGATCCGTCGGAGTGGTCGGTGCACCCGTTTTCCGGGGCGGTGCAGGACGGCTACGTGTGGGGTCGTGGCGCGGTCGACATGAAGGACATGGTGGCCATGACCTTGGCCACCGCGCGGCGGTTCAAGCGGGACAACATCGTGCCGCCTCGGGATTTGATCTTCGCGTTTCTCGCCGACGAGGAAGCGGGTGGCGAGTACGGGTCGCAGTGGTTGGTGGAGAACCGGCGCGAATTGTTCGAGGGCGCGACCGAGGCCATCAGTGAGGTGGGAGGGTTCTCGATCACCGTCAAGGACGGTGTCCGCGCCTACCTGATCGAGACTGCGGAGAAGGGCATCGCCTGGATGAAGTTGCGGGTTCGGGGGCGGGCCGGGCACGGATCGATGGTGAACGAGGACAACGCGGTCACCAAGTTGACGCAGGCGGTGGCCCGTCTTGGCGCGCACCGGTTCCCGCTGGTGATGACCGATTCGGTGCGGGAGTTCCTGGCCGCGATCACCGAGCTCACGGGCATGGAGTTCGACGAGGACGATCTCGACGGGTCGGTCGCGAAGCTCGGCGCTGTCGCTCGGATGGTTGGCGCCACGCTGCGCGACACGGCCAATCCGACGATGCTTTCCGCCGGGTACAAGGCGAACGTGATTCCGTCGTTGGCCGAGGCGACGATCGATTGTCGGGTGCTGCCTGGCCGTCAGGCCGCGTTCGAGCGCGAGTTGGACGAGATCCTTGGTCCGGATGTCGAGCGCGAGTGGATCACCAACCTGCCACCGGTGGAGACCACCTTCGACGGTGCCCTCGTCGACGCCATGACCGCCTCCATCATCGCCGAGGACCCGGGCGCGAAGACGATGCCGTACATGCTGTCCGGCGGCACGGACGCGAAGGCGTTCACCACCACTCTCGGCATCCGCTGCTTCGGGTTCGCTCCGTTGCGTCTCCCTGCGGACCTGGACTTCAGCGCACTGTTCCACGGCGTCGACGAGCGAGTCCCCGTTGACGCGCTCAAGTTCGGCACTCGGGTGCTCGACCGCTTCCTTCGGTCCTGCTGACTCGCCGATGACGGATTCGGTGGTCTTGTCGCGCGATTGGGCGCAGGACCACCGATCCGGACGACCGCTGACAGTCCCGCCCCAGGTGCTTACACGGCCTGTCTCGATTGAACTGGACTGGCGCTTGGCACGTATCACCCGGTGAGCCCATCGGAGGTGCCCATGCCCGAGTTCGTCAATGGCCTGCCCTTGCATGCCCTGATCGTGCACGCGGTGGTTGTCCTGGTGCCGCTATCGGTGCTGGGCGCCATCCTGATCGCTGTGTGGCCCGCCGCGCGCCGTCGGTTTGGATGGTCGGTCGCGGTTCTCGCCGGGGTTGGCGCCGCGTTGACTCCGATCGCGACCGGCAGCGGGCGGGACCTGAGCCGCAGGCTGCCGGACAACGAGCTGATCCGCAGACACGAGGAACTTGGCGACCAACTCATCTACTTCGTGCTGCCGCTGTTCGTCGCGGTCCTGGCGCTCATGATCGTGCACACCGCGATCGCCCGCGGTTGGTCGCCGGGTTGGCGCAACGTGGCGCTCATCGCCGCCGCTGTGGTCGTCGTCGGCTTCGCGGGCGCGTCGGGCGTGCAGGTGTTCCGCGTGGGCGAGGCGGGCTCCCGCGCGGTGTGGGGCGGGTTCGAGAACCTGCCCGAGCGCTGACTCAGGTGATCAGGTCGGGCAGCAGGTTCTTGCGCCGCTTGCGGCGCAGCCAGATTTTGCGCGTCCCGTCGGAGTAGAGCCGCACGTTGGACAGCTCCCACCCGGCGAATTCCGCGTGGATGGACAGTTGTGTGGCCGCTGTCAACCGTGACACGTCGGGCGGCAGCCTCAGCGGCCGGTATTCCCAGTCGCCGTCAGTCGCCCCATCGCTCATGGCTGGATCACCTGGACACCTCCTCCGTTGGCGGACGCGACGATCACACGCCCACTTGCCGGGTCGACGGCCACCGAGTTGGGTTGGCCGACGGTGGCGAACCGGTACTTCTGCCGGGGCTCTTCACCCGCGACCTCGAAACCGACTACCTCGTTTGTCTCAGTCAGGGTTACCCATGCGAGATCACGCTTCGGGTCGTAGGCGATCGCATAGGGCGCGCCAGGAAGCGGGTAGCGCTGGCGCAGCAGCAGGGGGCCCAGCGAGAACGCGAGCAGTGAGCCGCCGCGGGTGTCGGTGACCAGCACTCGGCCGAAGCGATCGACCACACCGTTGGTCGCGCCTTGGCCCGCGCGCAACCCTTGGTTGACGGTGCCCTTGCTGACATCGAGTTCGAACACCGCGTTGCGCAGCCGATCGAGGACGGCGGCGCCGCCTCCGGTGGCGAATACCTGGTCGGCGCTGAGCAGACCGCCGTTGATCACTCGAGTGACCTCGCCGTTCTCGACCACGGCGACCTCTTTGCGGTCGCGGACCGACACAAGCGTGGCGCCTTGGTAGGAAGCGGTCTGTGACGGAACGCCACGAACCTTCCACGACTGCGCCTCGCCGCTGAGTGGGTCCACCCGGACGACGGTTTCTTTCGTGCCGATCGTCGCGAGCACCGCACCCTCGACCGCGGTCACGCTTTCAGCGGGACCCGGTAGGTCCACTGTGGTCGGCGGCTTGTCGGGGGAGTCAAGACCGTAGAGCAACAGGCGAGGCGGGTTGGCCACCGCGACGACCAGCGTGCGCTTGTCGACCGCGATCGCGGTGGCGCCACCGGTCAACGGAAGCACCGTCCCGGGCGGGGTCGCGCTCTGGGCGGGGGACTGGGCGGCGGTGGCGGCGACCGGATTGGCCGAGACCATCAACTCGTCCTGGGGCTGTGCGGACGATGAACACCCTGCGACCAGGGTGGTGACGACCACGGCGACTGCCAGACGACGCAACGGCTTCCTCCGGTGACTCCAAGAGCGGATGACTGCCCTCCAGCATCCCGTACCGGCGCTGCGGACGCTACGTCCGGGTGGGCAGCGTGTCGGGTGTGTCTCACTGGTCGAGCGGGGGATGGCGGTGTAACAAAGCCCGTGGTCACGCCGACTGAGTGGGCACAGTGTGCGGGAGGAATCAATGACGATCGATCCGATGCACCTACCGATTTTCGGCGACCCACGACCTGCCGAGCCACCCGTCCCGGTACGCGCGGCGAGCGGGCTGCTCATCGTCCAAGCGCTGCTTTCGGGGGCGCACTTGGTCTATGTCTCCACCACGACTGGCCAGGACCTGTCACTGTTCGTGGTTCCGTTGGCACTGTTGGTGTGGTTCGCGTTGAGTGTGCGCGCGGGCCGTGATTGGGCCCGACTGGCGGCGGGCCTGGTTGGGGCCCTGTCGCTGTTGTTGACCGTCGTTGTGTTGTCGAGCTTGCTCGACGTCGTGATGCTGTCGATGTCGACCGTGCTTATCGCTCACGCCGTACATTTGATGTACCGCGGCGATGTAGGCGACTACTTCATGCCCGTCGACGCCGACCGGACCGAGAGCGTCTGAGTCGGCGTCGACGTGGGGGCTCACGAGTGGTCGATCGTCAGCATGCCCTCCGGAATGCCGTCGAGGGAGACCTCGAGCCAGATTGAGCGCCACTCCGACAGTTCGACGAACCGGCGCAACTCGGCCACCCCGCTGAGCCAACCCATCCACCCGCCGTAGGGTGGGTTGGCCGTGTCGAACCCGCTGTGCACGATCGTCAGCCGGGTCGCGCCTTCGCTGCCGTCCAGTTCCCAACTTGTCGCGCCCGTGTCTTCCCAGGACATGGTCAGCTTGTGGTCCTGCTCGAACTCGGTGATCGTCGCGGGCTGGGCGTCGATGTCGAAGCCGCCCATGGCGAATCGACCGCCGACCCACGGCTCGATCTCGATGTTCGCGCCGAACCACTGCCCGAAGCTCGCCGGTGTGGTCAGTGCGGCGAAGACCTCCGCCGGGGTGGCGGCGATCACGACTCGCGCCCGCATCTCGGCGGACGTGAAGTCACACAAGGGGTTCAGTGATCTACCCATGAGGTGATCGGAGAGGTTGGCGATCGCCAGCGCCCAGAACGTGTACAGCACGGCGCGGACGTTCGCCTCCGCGACCATCTCCTCCCAGCTCGGTATGTCCGATTGGGACACCGTGATCAGAGTGGTGTCGGCTGTCTCCTCTGCCAGCGTGATCTCCACGACGGTGTCGATGCCGTCGAGCGCCCAGGTGAAGCGCAGCGTCGTGTCATCGGCGTGCAGCAGTCGTTGGTGTGGCTCCGCGCCCTCGGGGGTGTATCGGCCCCAGAAGGTGTAAGTCGCGGGCAGCTCGACCTCGGCGTGCTCGGCGAACCAGACCGACAGTTCTTCCGCGTCGGTCAACGCGTGGCGCACACGAGCGAGCGGAGCGTCGAGACGCGCGCGCATGATGGGCTTAGTCATCGGTTTCTCCTTGCTTCGGATAGCAGGCGACCACAAGGGAGAACGGGTCGCCATCGGCACCGCCGTAGCGGGTGAACAGATCTTGCAGGGTCGTACGGAGATCGTCGAGAAACGCTTGGCGCTCCTCGGGTTTGACCCGGATGGCACCGGACACCCCGATCGAGGGCAACTCGGGTGCGGCGCGGTCGAGCCCGGCGATGTCGGCCTGTACCTCCTCCATGAGATCGAGGAGGTACCCCAGGCTCAGCTCGTCCTGCTTGGCGCGCGGGCCGACCTTCCCGACCAGGTGAGGGGAAAGCCAGTACGAGCGGGCGACCGCCTGGTAGACGCCCTCGTGGACGCCGCGCACCTTGCGTTCGGCCACCTGGGTCGCCAAACCGGCCTCCACCAGACGTTTGACGTGGTAGTAGACCCGTTGCGGGGTCTGGTCGAGTCGGGTCGCCACCTCGGTGCAGGACCGCGGTTCGGCGAGTTGCCGCAGCACTTCGACTCGCTGCGGCTTGAGCAGCGCTTCGGCCTGCTCGATCTGCTCCAGGTACAGGACTTCTCTCATGGCGAGGAGAAGTTTGAACATAAAAATGTATTTTGTCAATGGCTGGGCAGCTCTTTGGATTTATTTGTCTATCAACTATGCACTATCAAGGTGCCGGATAGCTGTCGACCTGGGCCGCATATGTGCGCCAAAAAAAACAAAACCGCTTGGGATTGTTGAGATTCTGCGCGTTGATGTCAGGCGGGTTAACGCCCAGGGGGAGCGACCCGGATCTCATGGCTGCCAGACAGAGGCCGTGAGCGCTCGCCGCCAGACGTCGGGGGAGTGGCTTAAGTCCGGGGCCGTATCCGATCGTCGCGGTCGAACCGTGCGGGCGCCTCGGAGGCGGTCCGACCAGCGTCAAAGCCAGAGCCGTGACTTTCGCAAGCCTCTTCGGTCGCTCTGCGTCGGCCACGTCTGCTCACGATGCGCTCTACGTTAACACAAGTGCTTTAACGTTATGGACTATGCGCTATCAAGGTAACGGATAACAGGTGATCAGCGAACGCGAGCTTCGCTACAAAGACAAAAAACGCCTGGGAGGCCCCGGCGTTTGAGGTAGCTGCGGACGTCAACAGGGGGCCAGAAGGCTCGGTGTGCGACTGCGTCAGGGGGTGGGGACCGCGACTTGGCGGGTGGTGCTCGGTCTCGTCGTGCTCCTGATTGCCTGGCCAGTGTCGTCACCGTGTGCCCAGTCCTCGCGAACCCGGCACACGGGATCAGTGCACGTGCTGTTGATTCAAGTCTTAGAGCCTGTCCTTGAGCCCGGTGTCAGGCATGGGAAGGGCCTCTGCTAGTGATCTTGACACCACATCTCGATCACGACCTGCAGAGGCCCTTCTACTTTGTACCCTGTCAGCGATCGGCCCGTG